>CAJWIT010000030.1 GCA_913041945.1 uncultured Fidelibacterota bacterium | reverse complement strand
GCAATCTTAACAGGAGATAAATATTACACAGAAATCAGGGAAATATCAATTTCTAAGTTCAAAGTGTGATGTAAGTCACAAAAGGGAATCAGCGGATTTCATTTCCAACTGGTTCGTATTAAGAATCCATTGCTGCAATCAACGTTTTCGTGTAAGAATGTCCAGGACTCTCCATGATTTCCCGTGCTGTCCCTTTTTCAACAATTTCCCCCTTTGAAAGAACGATGATGCTCTCAGCGAACGCCTTGACAACATTAAGGTCATGGGTAATGAACAGGATCGCAAGGTTTCGTTCCCGGACGAGACGGGTAATAAGGTTAAGTATTTTCGCCTGGATCGACACATCCAGAGCTGAAACGACCTCATCACAGATCAGGACTTGAGGATTCACTGCCAAAGCACGGGCAATGTTCACCCGCTGTCGCTGTCCGCCGGAAAGTTCATGAGGGTATTTCCCGGAAATTTCCCCGTAGAGATCAACTTGTTCCATAATAGAATCAACAGTCTCATCGGATTGATGTATCAAAAGAATTTCATTGAGGATCTGCCCCGCTGTCATCCGGGGGTTTAATGCGCTCAGGGAATCCTGGAAAATATATTGTATTTCCGTACGAAGATGGGACATGTTTAGAGGATTATACGGTGTTCCGTCAAACTGGAATTCTCCGGTAAAATTTTGTACCAATCCTACAATAGTATTACCGATAGTAGTCTTTCCGCTTCCTGATTCGCCTACCAGAGCAGTGATCTTCCCTTGGTACACTTCAAGATTAATATCAGACAATACCTGGTCAGAGGCTTGTTTCTTTATGAAAAAACTTCCTTTTTTAGGAAATGCTACAGTGAGGTTCTGTACAGATAATATGGGAGAACTATTGTTTTTCAACGGAATGTGTAGAACTGGTTACTCTCGTCCTTTTTCCATTCCTGACTTACTGAGAGCGTCGGCTCTTGTATTTTTATCCCTGAGGACATGTTCAATATTCCAATTTTCCAGTTTGTCCAGTAACTCCAAAGCCTGCTTATGAAGGGGTTTCATACGCTCATGTTTCACTTTGTATTCACCAGTGATCTGTCGAACTACCAATTGGCTATCCGCGAATATATTTAAAGATAACAATTTTAAGTTATGTGCTTCTTTAATTCCGCGGATCAATGCTTCATATTCAGCTTCGTTGTTGGTTTTGCTTCCGATAAATTCCGAAAAAGAATAGAGCTCCTCTCCGTTGCGGTAGAATACTCCTCCAATGCCTGCAGTACCGGAGTGCAAATCAGCAGCCCCGTCCACAAAGAGCTCTACTGTTCCAGTACCTGACAGTTTACTGCGGAGAGAGGAAATGATTTTCTGATAGTCCGGCGAAAGTTGAGAAAAATCCTCATTGTCGAGAATGAATGTCAGGACTTCAATTTCTTCTGTGCTGAGCTTCATGATGATGGGTGGAAATTAAGGCTGCAGGATGAAAGAATGAACATCTAAGGTTTCTTATTTCTTAAAATATATGGATTTGTCCCGCCCTTCGCCGGGCACTCCTCCCAATAGTAGCACCAGTTGCACAAAAAGGATTCTTTCGGGGCAAATCCCCCGCCAGAAGCGATTTGATCCCGAATTTGATCAATGGTCTTCTTTGTCTTTGAAATAAGCGAATTCAATTGATTTTCCGTACGGGTTGATCGAACCTCCATTCCATGCTGGAGGAAATGCCAGACAAGCGTGACCGATTCAACATTTTTTTCATTCTGCTGGAGGCCGATTTGGTATAGAGCCAATTGGGAATCGGTATCTGCTTGTCCTTGAGTCAGTGCACGCTTCCCGCTTTTATAATCATGGATTTCCCACATTCCGTTTCCATTATGGTCTACCCTGTCCAAAATTCCTCTCATAACATAATCATCCGAATTATCCAGGGTAAATATCAGATCAACCTCAATCCCCGTCACAGGTTCAGAAAAAGGTTTGTGCAACCGGTAATACCGTGCCAGGCAATCCTCCCCGAGGGCAAAGTAATTTTCGGGCCCGAATTCTTTCCACCTGAAAATTGCAATGCGGTCATGCCAGGCATGTACCCAAAGTTCCCTGTATTTCTCCAGCACAGTGTCAAGAAGAGGAATTTTTCCATGAGTTACATCATCATACAGAAATTCAAGGGCCTCATGTACTCTTTGCCCCATAAACGCTTCGATACCGGCATCCGGTTTTACAACCTTATCAAGGTAGTGTATTTTGAACTGAATAGGGCATTTTTTAAACGTTTCAAGACTGCTGTATGAAAATTTCTCGATCATTTTTTTACTAAATTATCTTCAGTATCCAAAGAAAGGCGTCTGGAGCCTGAAATCTCCAAATCCATTTTCATCAACAAAGGTGAAATTTCTGTTTATTTCAATATAATGCCATGCTTCAAAGACTTTCCGTTCACTATGGGAATTAATACGCTCCACATCATCAGGAGCACCAAATAAAATATAAATCATCCCCATATCAGATTCCCAGCCAGGCTGGAAACCTGTAAAATGTTCATTGGCATAATGGACTCTCCTGTAATATTCTTCCATTAATTCATTGTTGAAACCATTGGGCGTAGGATCTCGTTTTTTCCAAAATGACCTGAACAATTTTTCACGTTCTTTCCTGTTAGAATTTTTCAGTTCTAGTTTTTCATCATCTTCAAGAATATAACGCATTTGTTCGATGGCATCACTTATATCAGAAATAAAAGTTGAAATACCTGCTTTTTTAAGAGAAAAATCAACCGATTTAGAGACTGAATTATTTTTCTGGATTAAAAATGCTTTCAGTGAGAATTTTATTCCCTTCAGCACCGAATCTGGAATGGTTAGGTTTAGTGTAAAATAATTGTCTTTCCCATTTATGCTTTGTTCATGTTTCCAGAGATTTCCTTCACCTTTTGAGTCCAGAACCGTCATAATTTTTGCATTTCCTGACTGGACTCTACCTGAAAAATGAACGGTTATTTCTCCTGCACTCTTTGCAATAGCTTTCGTAAGAACTGGAATTTTTCCTTTGGTAAATCCCCAATCACCATTTCTGTCCTCGAGGATTATCGGTGGATATAAAATAACTTCACCTGTATATTGTGAAAGATCCAAATCCTGCGAATATTCGGCAATACCCCGAGTATCCAGATCCATTACATCAGAAAGCAAACGGTATTCTCCAGGAATAGCAGAAAATTCAGTCATGAATGTTACAAACCGTCTTGGGGACACTGTCCCTGAATAATCCTCCACCAGGACTGAATCCTTCCACACTCTATGTATTTTCTGCATACCCCGGCTATCCTGGACAGAGAGGTTCGCTTCGTATCCAGCCTGGAATGCGGACTCTTTTTTTATAAACTGGAGGGAACTGTGTGGAATATGAAAATAAACGAAAACGCGCAGCGAATCTTTATGCTCGTGGACAATCGGATATGAACCCAGGGTAAACGTATTGATATTCTTACTATTCTCTTTCTCCCTTGCCCTTCCTCCAAAAGCTGCTGAATGAGAAAACAAACTAAATCCGAAAGAAAAAAGGAACAGCAGATTTAAAAGTCTTTTGTCCATTGAAATTTTGTTAATCCTTTGTTTGTCCCAAGCCATAATACATCATCAGAAATAAATAAATCGTTTACCCGTCCTAAAAAAGGATAACTGTAATCCCGTTGGAAGAAACGATTTAAATCTATTCTATCAAAACCAAAATTAGTCCCTAAAAAGCAATATTCATCGGAAAAAGCCATTGCATTAATCTTTCGATCATTATAATGTGCTGTCTCAAATACCATCGACCATTGACCTCGTTTTTTATCATAGGAAATGAGACCCTGTTCGCTTGCTATATACACCCATTGTTTGTACTCGTAAATTTCCCAAAAGTTTTTTAGCAGGTCCTGTTGGTGCGAAATCCTGCTGAGATCTCCCATATCACGAAAATCATACAGGGCCTGTTGATCCTGATGGTAAACGTACAATTGAGAACTCGTACCAATCCACACCTGATCTTCGATTACTTCTATATCATAAATAAATGATTCGTGTAAAAAAGGTTCAATTCCGGTTAACCTGGATCGTTTGGAATCCTTATGAATTCGGGCAATTCCACGAGGAGTGCCAACCCATACATGAGATGTATCGTGATCCATGGTGATGATATGTCCGCCAGGCAAACCTTTTGCTTCATCGATCAGTCTCCAAAAATTTCCTTTTTTCTTGTAAACCAAAATTCCGATTTCTCCACCAAACCATATCTCATCCCCAGTATCAACTGATGAATATATAGATTGGTCATTCATATTGATTGTTACCTCAAAATCAAAGAGATCAAATTGCAATTCTTCCGGATTGAACCGTGTAATTCCCCCTGATCTGAAACCGGATCTTCCGGCAATCCAAAAATCATTTTCTTTTGTGAAGGTTGTAATATCCGAATTTGCAAGTCCAAACGCAAAGGGATAAAATGTCTCCATCTGGGCATCACCTAAAAATAATGTTCCGTCTCCAGCCCCCAGCCAAATATCCGAAAATCGAGTTTGATAAAAAGAGGTTATGTCAATAGTTCTTCCGAATGGATCTAAAAACTGATTTCCATTCAATAACCATCCTTCCGTGACAGTGTAATTTGCAATATCCTCTGGGATATCAATTCCTGCAAGTACCCGGGAACTGCTCCAGAGTATTTTTTCTTCATCAGGGATTGTAAAAACACCCAATGAAATTCCCGACACCCTATCCAGTTTTAGGTATGATGCTCCCGCGTTCAGCCACACATACGCAGATGAAGAACCAATCCGGCGAATATGTACATTTTTCGGAAGTGCAAGATTTCCGTAAGGAATTGAAGTCCAGTTTCCTTCTCTAGTATAACTGTAATCAAGACTGTGTTTTGATGCCACCCAAAGCATTCCTGTTTCACGATCAAAGTGAAGGGACCTAATGTTATTGGAAGATAATCCCTGCGCCTGGGTAATGGGGTCATCAAATTGATTCTGGAACGTATGGTACCGAAGAATTCCTCCCTCTTCCGTCGCAAAATAGATATAGGTAAAGCCTTCTGTAATAGATTGAATTCCCCCCGTTTGTCTGTATGTTACCCAGTCAAATGGACTGAATTCAGGTTCCGGTTGTCCATGTAAATTTATGGTGAGCAGTAAAAAAAAAATAAGTAAGCAGGATAAACGCAATTGCATCAAAAAATAATCAGATAAACAGCCAACCAGGATAATGATCAACTGACCTGGTTATGAGAACCAATGGTATCAATAAGCATATCGCCACTAATTGGTACAACACCAACCTCTTCACATACCCGCCCAGCGGCATAATTTGCAATAGTTACTGCTTCTATTGGAGTAGCACCAGAAATATCACTCAGGGCAAATGTACTAATCACAGTATCACCCGCTCCAGAAACATCGTGAACGTGACGCGCTTTTGTTGAAATAACCTGATGAGAATTATCCGAAAAAAGGATCATTCCCTTTTCACCTTGTGTAATGAGGAGAATTTCCGCTTTGAGTTGTTTTTGAAGTCTGATGCCTCTTTCTTCAATCTTTTCATCGATTTTACCGCTTTCCGTTCCAGAGATAAATTCATTGAAGTTTGGTTTAAAAAGACGAACCCCTTTAAAATGGGAGAAGTTTTCCTTCTTTGGATCTACATAAACTGGCACTTTATTTTTAGTTGCGATATCCAAAATATTTTGAATGATCCTGACGGTAAGCACACCTTTGTTATAATCTGAAAGAATGACACCATCACTTTCCGGAAGGAACCGGGCAACTTGTTCCATGAGTTCCTTCTGCACAGTTTCATCAATCGGTTCGTCAAATTCCCGATCGACGCGAACAACCTGCTGACTATGAGCAATTACCCGGGTTTTTACTGTTGTATGACGGCCAGAATCAATGACAATACCTTCGGAGCTGATACCTCCCTGGGCAAGGAGTTCAGCAAGAAGAGTTCCATCTGAGTCACTTCCAACAACACCAATTATCTGTGAATTTGACGAAAGACTATTGAGGTTTAACGCTACATTTGCAGCACCTCCAGGGGTGTAATTTGATCGGTCAACCTTAATGACAGGGACAGGTGCTTCCGGAGATATACGTTCTGCCTTTCCCCAAATGTAGGAATCGAGCATTAAATCCCCGATAACCAGGATTCTCTTGGAAGAAAAATTCTGAATAATATCTTTAAACCGTGCTGTGTCCATAATGAATTAAACAGATTCCTTGCTCATTGTTGGTGGTTTCGGAAGAATAAATGACAATAACAGGTACAATAATATTTCAGTTCCTGCACTCAAAAATGTTCCAAAGATCCATAAAAACCGAATGATCACAACATCAATCTGTAAGGACTTTGCAATACCTCCGCAGAGTCCAAATATTTTCTTTTCCGTTGTTGAAAGATGAAGAGAATTTTCCCCATTTCCTTCTAAGGTTGAAGGTTTCACTCCCCTACGAAAGTAAAGTAAATAGACCCCCACCCCAATTAAAAGAAGAGAAAATACAACGTTTATTCCTGATCCCCAGAAGGAATCCAAGATCATTCTAAACAGTTCCCTATATTGAAAAAATAAGATAATTCCCACCACCACAAGAAGGACTTTCCAAAACAGCGGAGACCCCTCTGATTTTTTATCTGGTTCACTTGACTGGGCATAAACATAGCTTTCGCTCGGTATCATAACCAAAGCAAGGATATATGCCAGAATTCCGGATCCCCCAAACAGAGTAAAAAAAATCCATACTAACCGGACAAGGGCAGGATCCAATACAAAATAATCTGCAAATCCTCCACATATACCAAACAGGATACGATATTTTTGCGATCGTTGAATTCGTTTCACGTTATTATTCCTGATAATTTTCTCAAATGAATTTCAACACTCTCTGCAAGTGCCTTGAGATTATATCCTCCTTCCAAAACAGAAAGTAATCGCCCGCCGCAACATTCTTCCGCAAGATTCACAAAGATTTCTGTCATGGTTCCAAATCCTTGTGTTGTCACATTCATACCACCAAGAGGATCCATCTCATGTGCATCAAAACCTGAAGACAAAATAATGAAATCCGGTTGGAATTTCAAAACCTTATCCGAAAGAGAATGATTCACAATATCCAGGTAATTATCGTCTCCAGTATTCGCGTCAAGTGGATAGTTGATTGTCATGCCAAGCCCTCTGCCCCTGCCCGTCTCATCTTTGTTTCCCGTTCCCGGATAAAAAGGATAGCGATGAAGACTCACATATAACACAGTTGAATCCTCCTCAAAAATATGCTGTGTACCATTTCCATGATGAACATCAAAATCAATAATGAGCACCTTTTCCGCGCCATGCTCTTTCTGGGCATAACGGGCAGCAATGGAAACATTGTTAAAAAGACAGAAACCCATGGCCCTTTCCTTTTCCGCATGATGTCCAGGCGGACGGACAATTGCCATCGCATTGTTTATCTTACCTGAAAAAATCCAATCTACTCCAATCGTTACGGCTGAAGTCGCTAAGAGAGCTACTTCATAAGAATTTTTACAAATAGGGTTATCTGAAGTATCAATGTAGGGATGCCCGTTTATACAACTTTCTTCAACACGGTCAACGTATTCAGGCACGTGAACAAGTTCGGGGATAAGTCTGCTGGGGGTTCCAGGCTGAATCTCAGTAAGTGAATCCAACAGATTTGTCAATTTCAATTGTTCAAGGATGGATGTGACTCTTTCAGGAGCTTCCACATGATTCAATCCTGTCACATGATCCAAAAAGGTTTTAGAGGTAATGAGGCCTGTTTCCATAAGACCTTAAGTCACATATTTAGGTTTTTTTACGGAACTTTCCCTGGCTTTTTGTTTTTCCCGGTCTGATCTTTGAAATATGTCCATTATCCAGATAGATTAATACAGCAGCAAATTTCTTTAAATGAAAATCATCTGGTGCAACTGCGACAATGGTGGTTCCTAACTCTTTGTTCATCTTTATGAGCCGTTTCCGAAAATCAAACTCCATTTTATTGTCGATAGTAGTACCATAATCATCAATGAGTAATACACGGGGATCACTGTAAACAGCCATTATATTATTCAACCATGATTTTTCACCCGGGGAGAGTGTCCCTATTTGTTTATTCCATAAAACTTTTTGAGGTCCTTTCGAAAAATACCTTCCATTAATGGCATCAACTTTTTTCGGATGAATATCTTTAAGAGCCTGATTTACTTTTTGATTCTCCTGAAAAAAGTCTATACTGGCAAGAAAGATATCTTCGCTGGGTTTAATTTTTCCAAACCACCCTGTTTTGAAAGTGTCATCATCATATTTAAGAGATCCGGATGTTTCCTTCTCCTTCCCACTTAATAAACGGAGTAAAGTGGATTTTCCAGACCCGATGGATCCAACAATTCCATAAATAGTTCCGGGATGAAACTCTAGGTGGCCAATCTGAAGAACGGTACGATTTCCGTAATCCTTTTTCAGATCCTTTAATTCATAAACAACTCTTTTTATCTGGTTCATCATTTATCCTTTTTCGTTAGAATGAACGATGAAACGAAAGTCAATTAATTTCGGATATTCCCTCTAAAAAACGTTCAGCATCTATAGCTGCCTGACATCCGGAACCGGCTGCAGTAACGGCCTGGCGGTATACATGATCCTGTACATCTCCGCATGCAAACACACCAGGAATACTGGTTGAAGTGCTACCATTTTTTGTACTGATATAGCCTTTTTCATCCATATCCAGCATCCCTTTAAACAAGGAAACATTTGGAGTATGACCAATCGCCATAAAAACACCATCACACTGGTCTTCCCGTATGTCTCCGGTTTTTGTATCTTTAAGCATCACCCCAGTTACACCGGTTTCTTTTGTCCCAAGAATTTCCTCGATAACTGTGTTCCAATGAACATGAATTTTCTGGTTATTCAGTGTTCTTTCCCTCATAATTTTGGAGGCACGTAATTCATCTCTTCGGTGGACAATCCATACTTCGGAGGCAAATTTTGTCAGGAAGATTGCTTCTTCCATTGCAGAATCTCCTCCTCCAACAACCAACACTTTTTTATCCTTGTAAAAGAATCCATCACAGGTTGCACATGCAGAAACTCCGTAACCCATGAGTTCTTTTTCTGATTCTAAACCAAGCATTTTTGCAGAGGCTCCAGTGGAAATAATAATGGATTCACTCGTAAAATGATCTTGGTTAACCCACACCTTGAACGGATATTCACTGAAATCAATTTTTGTCACATTTTTTAATTGAGTTTCAGCACCAAAACGCTGTGCCTGTTTCCGAAATAGATCCATCATTTCAGGACCCAGGATCCCTTCAGGAAACCCTGGATAATTTTCTACATCAGTGGTGATCGTTAATTGACCGCCGGGTTGATTTCCTTCAAATACTAAGGGTTTTAGGTTTGCCCGGCCTGCATAAATAGCGGCTGTTAAACCAGCAGGGCCGGAACCGATAATAATGACTTTTCGATTCATCACATTAATAAAGTGTATTGTAGTTCAATTACCTGCCAAATATTCCCAAAGGTACTGACGAATTTGACAATATGTTTTTCACATTCATTACCTTTGAAGACGAAGCTATAAAGCTTCATCCAATAATTTGGTTATACTATCTTTTTGAACGGAACCTACAATTTGATTTACTATGGTACCATCTTTAAATATCAATAAACTTGGAATACTTCGAATCCCGTATTCCATGGCAATTTTTTGATTATTATCTACATTTACCTTTCCTACTTTGATTGTTCCATTATATTCACTAGCGATTTCTCCAACAGTCGGTGCTATTGCCTTGCACGGGCCACACCATTCAGCCCAAAAGTCTACAAGCACCGGTTTGTCAGATTGGAGAACTTCTGAATTGAAGTTTTTATCGGTAAATTCATATATATTATCTTCCATAAAATGTCACCTTTTCTTTAAAAAGTAAAAAAAACCTTAATGAATTTAGGATTTCAATAAGATTAGATAAATAACTATTCTGAAATTTTTCAAAAAAAAATTCATTCTTATGATGATTGTTGATCAATTAATATTTCTTTGGCTAACATGAATTCTTGTGCTTAGTCGAAAACATCTTCATTATTTTTGCATTTCTGTAATTGGTACACCATCAATATCTTTTGGAATATTAATTCCGAGCATTGCAGCAATGGTAGGAGCAATATCAACCATCATAATTTTTCTTGAAACAGTAGTTTTCTTCTGTCCTGCTTTTGAAAACAGCAGGGGAACATGTGTATCATAATCATAAGGAGTTCCATGACCAGTTCCGCGTGGATATTTCGTTACCCAGTATTTTTCCTGGAGGATCCATAAGTCAGGGCTTTTTACAGGGTGGAATGAGTTTTTCAATCTCGCAAGAACTGTATCACCAGGGTGGGAGGAAAATATTTCGTCCTTGGTCAAAACCCTGGCAATTCCAGTAACCTTTTCCACCCTTTCACGGATTATGGTATCCACATCCGTTTTCTTGATATTCATTTCCCTCATTCGGCCTAAATCGTAGTAAAAGCCAAGACCGTCATTCACTACAAAATCAGAACTTCCGTAGTGTTTTTCCAGCAAGATAAATACGTCCTGTACTGCTGTTTCCCGTTCTGGTCTGCTGATCCTGCCGCCAGGCAGTCCCATTTTCTGACGGTACTCCGGAAGGGCAAGTCCGCCATGATCACTTGTCAGTACAAAGAGAACATTTTCAAGACCCACCTCATCTTCTAAAGTAGCGATCAAATTCTTTAGATAGCGATCAATTTTGAGCATTGCATCCATTGCTTCATGAGAATTCGGTCCATAATTATGAACAATTGCATCGGTAGCAGAAAGACCGACAAACAGAATGTCGGGATTCTTATCCTGTCCTAAACCTTCCTCCTGGACAATGACTTTTGCCAAATCTATTGTTGCTCTATCCATCCAGGGGAAACCAAAAAATCCATCTACAACATCCTTATCAGAAGCATCTGCATCAAACCCAATCGGAAATACCGGAGAGTACGGTTCTGAATGATATCGATCGGATTCACCTTCTAAAAAATCCTCATGAGCATAGCGGTCGTACACCTCAAATGGTAATGAACGCGTCCAGAGAGAATCACGATAGGACACTGCATTTAACTTTTTGTTATATTTAATCAGCCATTCCGGGAGTGCATCAATGTAATAACTTGAGGTTATAAATGATCCGTGCCAATTGTAGTACAGTGCCAGATCAGCATGTTTTCCACCCATCATGGCAGCACTACGGTCTTTACCGGCAACAGAATATACTTTTGAATCAGGATGCCGGTTTTTCAACCAATCCCCGAGAGTGTTGGTATTAATCTGCCGGTAAGATCTGGCATCGCCTTCGTATCCGACTACTTTTGAAACCGTGTCCTCTACGCAGGATACCGTGTGTTTCAGTTCACGATCGTACCAATAGTTACCAAGGATACCATTCGGCCCAGGATGCTGACCGGAAGCCAAAACAAAATGTCCCGGTCCTGTGGCTGTGTAACCGTGTTCATAATGAGTGTTTGTAAACTGATGAGAATGATCGATCAACCACCTGAACCCGCCAGTGTAAAGCGGTTCATACTGATTCAACAGGTGTGGACTCATCTGATCCACAGAAAAAAATATGACCAATCTGATGTCGTCTAACTCAGACTTTTGGCCAGGACTACTGGTCAATAGGATTCCCAGTAGCAAAAAGGTTAATTTATTCAACCTATTACTTTTAGGAAACGCCGCTTGCCAACCTTGATCACGACTTCATCGCATCCCGGTGCTAACGCAGTAAGTTCATCACCACAGATTTTTCCGTTCAATTTTATCGCATTCTGCTTGATCAGCCGCCGTCCCTCTCCCTTACTTCGGATAAATCCGGAATTTTTCAGGATATTTAAAAGCTGTATTTCCTCTGTCAGTTTGAACTCTTCCATTTCATCAGGTACATCTTTATTGATAAATACACGATCAAAATGCTCCTGGGCTTTCACAGCCGTTTCAGTATCGTAATAAAGCGTGACAAGTTCCCTTGCCAGCCACCGTTTTACATCGCGGGGATTGACAGAATTATCATCCAGCTGTCGGCGCACTTCTTTCATTATATCTACATCGGCATCCACTGCCAACAGAAAATATTTTTCGATCATATCATCCGAAATAGATAATGCCTTGCCGTACATATCCTCCGGTATATCATAAAGACCAATGTGATTTCCATATGATTTGGACATTTTCTCCACACCATCCGTTCCTTCCAGCAGCGGCAATGTCACGATCACCTGCGGTTCCTGTCCATATTCACGCTGGAGATCACGTCCAACCAGCAGATTGAATTTCTGATCCGTTCCACCCAGTTCCACGTCAGCTTTCAGTTCCACCGAATCCATGCCCTGTGCTAATGGATACAAAAACTCATGGATCGAAATTGGCACTTCCTCCTTATAGCGTTTGGTAAAATCATCCCTTTCCATCATGCGGGCAATGGTATATTTGCTGGCAAGCTGAACTACTTCACTGAATCTCATTGTATTCAACCAAGTTGAATTATAAACAATTTTAAGTATATCAATATCAAGTATTGCTTCAGATTGCTTTACATAGGTTTCAGCATTTTTTTTCGCTTCTTCAAGCGATAATTGAGGCCTGGTTTTATTTCTGCCGGAAGGATCCCCAATTATCGCGGTAAAATCGCCGATCACCAGTACAACCTGATGACCTAAATCCTGGAAATGACGTAGCTTCCGCAGGACAACCCCATGCCCAATGTGTAAATCCGGGCGGCTGGGATCACAGCCAAGTTTAATGATCAGCGGAGTGTTGGTTTCTTTGGATTTTTTCAGTTTTTCTACTAATTCTTCTTCGGGCAGAATTTCTTCCACACCTCGCTTAATTAATGTTAATTGTTCCTCTATTGGTAGAAATTTCATTCGTATTTTCTCATCTCACGATCTGTATCTCTCTTTATATCCTTTTCTTTTAATGCTGCTTTTTTATCATAATGTTTCTTCCCTTTAGCAACACCAATCTCTACTTTTGCCCAACTTTTGTTAAAATAGAGTTTCAGGGGAATAATTGTCATGCCTTTTTCTGCTATTTTCTGACCAAGCTTCAGTATCTCACGCTTCGTGAGCAGAAGACGTCTCTCCCTATTGGGTTCATGACCACTGTAACCGGTATGAGAATAAGGACTGATATGGACACCCATCATGAATGCTTCTTTGTCACGAATTATCACATAACCTTCTTTAAGGCTGGCCTTCCCTTCACGAAGGCTCTTCACTTCACTCCCAGTTAACTCAATTCCTGCTTCAAGTTTATCAAGAATAAAATATTCATGATAAGCTTTTTTGTTTGTAGCAATACCCTTTTGATCCATCAGAAAATATGAACGAAAAATACACCGTCTTTCGATGGTGTATCAAGTTTATTCCTTGCTCAATTGCAGGGCAGAAGAGTAATTTTTGCTACGGTATCACGCCCGGGTGGTGAAATTGGTATACACGCTAGCTTCAGGAGTTAGTGATCGCAAGATCGTGCTGGTTCGAGTCCAGTCCCGGGCACGTACATAAGCCATTATCCTCTCTTTTTGTCTGTAATCTTGTTATCGGATACATGAAAATATTATTAATCGAACCCTATTTCACAGGATCGCATAAAAACTGGGCAAAAGGTTTTCAAAAATATAGTTCACATCAAATAGAATTATTCACCTTGCCGGGCCAATTTTGGAAGTGGCGAATGCACGGCGGAGCAGTTACCCTGGCTCGCATGTTCATGGAATCAGAACTCCAACCGGATCTCATCCTGGCTACGGACATGCTGGATTTTACGACTTTTCTCTCTCTAACCCGCTCCCGAACCGCGAACATTCCTACAGCTGTTTATTTCCACGAGAACCAGCTTTCCTATCCATGGTCAACCACAGACCGGGACGTGGGGGAAAAACGCAACATTCATTACGGATTTATTAATTACACTACAGCGCTCACAGCTGATCATGTCTTTTTCAATTCCCAATACCACATGAACTCCTTTCTAACTGAAGCACGTAAAATGCTGAAACACTTTCCTGATCACAACGAGCTGGAGACCATCAGCAAAATCACTGAAAAATCTTCTGCCCTGCACCTTGGGCTTGATCTCTCCAGGTTTGATGAACACCGATGCGAAAAAGACAGCAGAACACCTCTTTTATTGTGGAATCACCGTTGGGAATACGATAAAAATCCGGAGGAATTTTTTGATGCGTTGGAAATATTATCTGAAAAGGGATTGGATTTTGAAGTAGCGATCCTCGGGGAAAATTTTAAGCACAAACCGGATGTGTTTGACCAGGCAATTGGGTCTCTTGGGACAAAAGTAGTTCATTATGGATATGCTGACAGCTTCAAAGAGTATGCCAAGTGGCTTTGGAGAGCAGATATTCTTCCTGTAACATCAAATCAGGACTTTTTCGGAGCGTCTATAATGGAATCAGTTTATTGTGGAACTCGTCCCCTGCTTCCAGAGCGATTATCTTATCCAGAATTAATTCCGGCAGAATTTCACGAGTCCATCCTTTATGATGATTATAACGATTTCGTGCAAAGATTAGAAAAGATGATTCAGGCAAACAATAACGATAAAGCACATATAAGGAATATTGCTCTCCGTTTTGACTGGGCAGAAATAATTAATCGGTATGATGAAGCATTTGAGGAGATTATCCAACTTGGATAACAATATCTACTGCCTGATTTTAGCGGTATCCTTTCCTCAGCTATCCTATAAAGTCAGGGCAAACGATTTCACCAAAATTCCCGGGCAACTACAACCGCCCAGTTCCCTGCCATCATACGTAAGAACATTAGGTAAATAAACTTTCGCTTTTCCTATAGCTTCCAGCTCAGTTCCAAAAAACCGGTAAATGGTATCATCAAAACGCATGGTTTCTATTGGTGCTTGAATTTCACCATTTTCTACCCAAAAACAGGCATATCGTGTTAAACCAGTGATCCGACCGCCTGTATTATCACTCCAATTCAAATAGTGCAGGTTTGATAAGTAAAGCCCCGTACCAAGTGCTTTCAGTACATCCTTTTCATCCAAATTACCGCTATTCATCACCGGTGACCGCATGTACTCTCCATCGGAAGCAAAATTACTTTTTTTCTTGTATTCCTTAGCGGTTCGGGAACTTACCAGTGTATTTGCTAGTTCTCCGGAATCAACCAGGGGAAGAAAATCCGGCGCCACCTCTCCCCTGCCGTTAAAACGGGGAACCAGTCCACTGCGAAAATCCTCAGCAAGATGAAACAACGGGGACAGTTTCTGTCCTTCACTTCGCATTTTACCAAGAGAGCTGTTTCCTTGCTGGACTGAAGCTTCACTGATACCATTCCAACTGAACATATCGATAAAATCTGAGACTGCTGCCGGAGCAAACCAGGTTCGATATTCCCCCGGGTTCAGTTTTTTCTTCGCTCTGTTCATGACTTCAAGCTTTTTACGGGAATCAGCTATGTTCGCTTCATAAGCTGCTTGATCCCAATCAGTGCCGGCATAGGTCCCTTTGACCATCTTGTGATCAGGTGTAACAATGGAATAATCCAATGAGAATGTTTCGGTTTCAAACCAGTGTTTTTGTCCGGCAGAATTGGCATTCCCCCGGAATATTTGACCGGAAGCCCATATCCCTACTAAATCCACCCCATCCATAGCCGGCAGCAGGGCTTCAACCGCTTTTTCTTTCGGGAGGCCATTTGCTGATTTGACTTCCCTACTGGAACCAGCATTCTCCGGTAGAACAATGAAGGGATCCTCAGGGAGCTGTACTACTTCTACCCGCATCCGTTCAAGTTCCTTCATAGTTTCATCTTTCATCACTTCAAATGGTTCGTGAACAGTAATACTACCGTGGCAGACCCTGTTGTCATGGATCAATTCCAGAGAGAGCCCCGCATCATCAATGAGTCCGGTTTGACGTACTTTAGCACTATTCACACGGATGAACTGACTCTTTTCACCGCCAAAATTCACAGTGAGATATTCACCCTCCTGCAATTTGGAGAACAGTACTTCACAAATCTGATCAAATAATTTTTCCATTATATCATGCTCCTCCAAATACTTCCACATTTTCAAACAGTACTACCGGAGATGCATGCCCTACGCGGATTGTCTGGTTTGGCTCACCCTTTCCACAATATGGGGTTCCGTACATACCAAACGTATCGGGATTCCCGACCATCTTTAAGCTGTTCCAGAACGGATTTGAAATTCCGCGGTAATTCGGGTTCTTCACCGTTTTCGTGAGTTTTCCATTTTCGATCAGCTTCGCGTATTCACAACCAAACTGGAATTTATTTCGATAATCATCTATAGACCAGGAACGATTGCTCTCCATATACACACCCTTTTCAACAGCAGAAATAATTTCTTCAAATGTAGAGTCTCCTGGTTCAAGATTCAGATTCGCCATCCGGTCGATAGGCGCTCTGTTCCACGAGCTGGCTCTAAAATTCGCAACTCCCGGCATTCCTGATCGAAT
>CAJWIT010000029.1 GCA_913041945.1 uncultured Fidelibacterota bacterium | reverse complement strand
TTAATGACCATTTCTGTCGCATGCCAGATATCCGGGCCAATTCCATCCCCTTCGACAAATGGAATGATCGGATTATCGGGTATAATCAGTTGATCATTTTTGATTGTAATCTTTTTACCTTCAGTCGGTATAGTATAATCAAAATTTTCAGACATTAGTTTTGTTCTTTTTTTATTTTTTTAGGCGTTTCTTTTTTCTTGGTTTCTTTTTTGTCTTTTGGATCCTTTTTACCATTTTTATAATCGGTTATATAAAATCCTGATCCCTTGAATATTAATCCGGATCCTCCACTTACCAATCGCCGTACTTTAGATCCGCAAATGGGACATTCCGTAAGGGGATCGTCTGACATGGATTGAAAATGCTCAAATTGATGTGTGCATGATATACATAAGTAATCATATGTAGGCATTGATAAAGTTCCGGTTTTTTATGTAAAAATTACTTAGGAAAGTTACAAAAATATCTTAATTGAATTTAGCTTTCAAATGTTTGTGTACAGCCAGCGGAACATAGTCCACAATATCTCCATGCAATCTGGCAATTTCCTTCACAAGATTGGAATTAAGGTGAATATGTTTTTCATCCGGCATCATAAGAATAGTTGATAATTCCGGATTGAGATGGTAATTCATCATCGCCATCTGAAATTCAAGCTCAAAATCACTCACATGACGAAGACCCCGGATAAGGGCAATTGCATGTTCTTCCTTCGCCAGATCAACAATCAGTTTTTTGGTTGATAAGACAGAAACATTTTGGATATCACTGGTTGCCTCTTTAATCAGTTCGATTCGTTCATCTTCAGTAAATAATGGTTTTTTTGATGGATTAACTGCCACTGCAAAAACAAACTCATCAAATAATTTTGACCCCCTTTTGGCAATATCAAGATGCCCGTTGTGAATTGGATCAAATGTGCCTGGGTAAATAACTTTTTTCATGTTCGATTCCAAAATACTAATTTAGTACCACCATATATTTTTTCACGGGTACCTGTTAAATCAATTTTCGAAGGCATTTCAAGTATAAACTGCCCATGAAGTTTAACCTTTGTTAAGCATAAATCAACGAGACTTTTTCCATCAATTTTATTGTTTTGTGCAAAATTCTCATAGGGAGGATCTGCAAGTATTAAATCATAGGTTCCACAAGAATGTAGAAATGTTACAGCATCTATTTTTTTTATAGAGAAATTCGTATTTTTGAATAGATTCCGGTTCTTATAAAGAAGTTTGACCATATCTGGGTTATCCTCTACAAAGGTAATTTCCTCCGCACCACGACTAGCTGCTTCAAAACCCAGTATTCCTGATCCTGCATAAAGATCCAGTACGGCTTTCCCATCCAATCCTCCCACTATATCGAAAAGACTTTTACGGATTCGTGTTTGTGTGGGTCGGTACGAAAGTCTAGGGAGTGTTACAATCCTGCGGCCTTTGTACTGTCCAGCAAGGATGTGCATTCAAATTTTCCAATATTAACTATGGAAATTGTCTCTAAAAACTGCAATATGAAAAACAGCGTTGGAGTCCTGAATATTTAATCGATTATTCACTTCAACTTTTCGAACAATAATATTGCCAGCTAATCCCGAAACCCATTTGGTGAACTTGTGGGCTTTTTCAATAGAATCAATTTGTAATATCAAAGGATCAAAACTCTCTTCTCCATTATCAATAGTTTCAAGTAAACGGAACTTAGATTGATTAAATTCATCCGAAATTATTGTAATGAACTCATCTCTTTCAATCCGGCTCCCTGGCACTGCTGCAACTTTTTCACTGAGCATAACAACCAGATGGTGTTTGTTATCTTCATCTTTTTCAAGTTGCATTGAAACTCCTTCCAAACTATTCAAAAATACTGTCTCCTGGTCACCTGTCCAGGCTAACTCCATTTTAAGATCCTGAATTGACAGTGAAAACATTTCGGAAATAGAAATAGTATTCAGAATATAAGTGACTGTATTCAGGAGAGATTGGGAAGTATTGTACTGAGCCTGAAAAAGAGCTGTCTTTGAATTGATTTCCTTTTCTTTATGCTGAAATCCAGGACGCACTTCTATAGCAGTTTCTTCAGAGGTTATTACTTTAGAAACAAGTCGTGTAAGAAAGGAGAAATTTATCTCCTTTTCACTTAATTTGAAATAAATCGATCCGGAAAGTACCCCAATAATAAGAAGCCAAATAAATGCCTCCTGAAATTGAAATGATCTTTTAATCGTTTTTGCCTCTTTTCGTACAGGCTTTTTGCTTGGTTCAACAGGTTCAGTTTTTATCTCTTTCGCTTTATCAATTTTTACTGGTTTGGGTAAAATATCATGTATATAAGGACTATTAAATAAATTGATCGATATCTCAGCAGCATTACCCCCTATTAATTCAGTTAGAATATTTAATCCACGGTGAGAAACGCCAGCAGGCATTTTTATTCCTTTTGTGCCTATCTCTTGAAGTGGCTTAAAAACAGTAAATCTCATTTTTTTCCAATGAGCTGTCTTACCTTTTGTTAACTGGTCTACACATCGAACCTGCACGGTTTTATCTAATTCCTGAAAAATACTTTTCAAGGTTTGTCCCCTGCCAATTGATGATTGAATCTTAAATTTACCAGAGGTATATCTGACTATTCCACTGACATAACCATGTCTATCTCTATGAAAAACGCGATAGGATTTCCCTAGATCAAATATGAAAATGTTATTACTGTTTTTATCGCCCTCCAGAAGAATTTCACTAAATAACCCCATCCAAACAGGTTCAGCATTCATTTCCTTAATATTTTTATTTATTTGGTTTATCAGATTTATCGGACATGAAATAACCTGGTATTCATTCGGTTTTTCAAAATATGACTGAGAAAAAGTTGAATACTGTTTATGCTGATCTCCCCATCGTTGCTTTGCAGACCATAGGATATATTCCCAGGCATCATCCGTTGAAAAATCCTCTTCTGAGACAAGAACATCCTGGTACAGGAGATCATCATCCAAAGCCACATATACTTTATCTCCAGGAAAAGGACAAGATTTTGCAATACTCCGAAAAGCTGATTGAAGGATTGAACTCAGCTTCCGATCATCATGCATAACATCTTTTAATGTCCGGGAAAACTTACGAAAAGCTAAGCTAGTAATAATTAATCCCTGGGGTGTCTTTTTTGATTGAGCACAAAGAAGATGTGTATTATTTAAGATTAAGTTAAGCATTGTTCATCAATCCCAGCTTCGAGCTCCATCATCAATATATCCATGATTAAATGCTTTAAATGAAAAAAATATGTACCTGGATTCTTTATATATTTCTGTAATTGGGCTTGCTATTTTAAGGCTCGATTCTTCAAGTGTAATTTTATATGGATCATCCGTAACAGGACAATAAAACATTGAAGAATCAGGCATATAAGTATCGTAGTATTCCACAGCTTCTATTCTTTGTAAAGGTTCTTCACTTAATATCTTTCGAAAGGAAGGGGCCATTTTTATTTTACCAAGAGCTTTTCGTTGGATAAAAACTGTATCATTCCGGGATAATTCCTCAGAAAAAATAACAACAGTAACTGTAGTATCAATAATTGTATCCCTTCTCATTTTCATAAATCCAAAAGTGGTATCATACTCTGTTTCAAAACCGTTTGGTATGTCTATCTGAATGTCCTTATTGTTCAAAACCATAGTTTGCAATCCAATATAGGTTGAATCTGCAGTTAATGAATCCCTCACAGCATTAACGACATTCATTGCCCATAGACCATCAGACTCATAGGTATCTGTTAATTGTTCGAAAAAAGATTCTACTCCATAAATAGTCTTCATTCGAAAACGACTTTTTCCGCGGAAATTGTCTTCTTCTTCCCATATTCCTACTGGAACATAAATAGTGAATATCATGGCAATAAACGCTAATACAATGAACAGCTCAATAAAATCATTTCGCTTTTGACTATTTTTGATATCCATAGAATTAACTCAATTAAATTGTTATATATTTCCTCAATTTATCCAACGTTTTTGGACCTATTCCTTTTACTCTTGTTAAATCGTCAATTGATTTAAACACTCCAAAATCTTCTCGAAATCGAATAATCCGTTCTGCTGTAACTGGACCAACATTTGGTAAAAAAATCAATTCATCTTTCTTTGCAGTATTTACATTAATGATTTCAATTTTTTTCTTAATACTACCTTCTCTCAATGCTTCTTCTTGACCATCTGCAACAATTTCTTGAAGCACGCTTACTGCATCCGTATCAAGAGGTAATTGACTGTCCCTTAAAAAGGATGCTTTTCTTTCATGAGTGACAATATTGTCTCGTTTGCTATCAAAATAATTATGTCTAATAGCCCCGACAATGAGTCCGGCAAGCGCAGTTCCAATCAAAAAACGAAAAACAGTTTTTTCCTGAGAAGTAAAGAGTTTCACTAAAAATCAACTTTATTAAACTTCGGTTTCAATTTCCCATTTAAACTAGCTAATTCTGAAAACAAATCCTTTTCTTTTTTACTTAAGGATTTTGGCGTTGAAACTTGTATCCTCACAAGCTGATCTCCTTTTTGGCCTCCTCTTAATTTTGGAAATCCTTTTCCGCGCATTCGGAGGATCTGTCCAGATTGAATACCAGCTGGTATTTTTAGGCTGGCTTTACCATCAATTGTAGGTACATCAATAGTTCCTCCTAATACAGCCCAAAATATTGGTACCTGCGCTTCTATAAAAATATCAAGCCCATGCCGAATAAAAAAGGGATGCTCTTTCTCTTCAAAATAAACAACGAGGTCCCCCGGTTCAATACCTTTTCCACCTTTATTCCCCTCTTTACTCAAAGTCATATAATTCCCGGTGGAAACTCCTTTAGGAACTGAAATTTTAATAGTTGCTGTTTTACGAGTAATTCCCCGACCACTGCACTCACGACACGGATGTTCATTTAAAACCCCCTCTCCACGACAAACGGGACAATCACTTACAACAACAGATTGCCCGAAAAAGGATTGTGACATTCTTTGTACTTGACCATTCCCTCCACAATGCCTACACTGTGAAGGTGTCGTACCTGGTTTAGCTCCATTGCCGTCACAAGTCGTGCAAACTTCAAACCGTTTGATACGGATTTTTTTTTCAGTTCCGTGCAATATATCAGAAAAATCTACCTCAATTGAGACACGCAGGTCCTTTGCTTTTCGCACATGACTGCTTTGTCTTGTTGAACCTCCAAAAATATCCTGAAAAGGATTATGTCCTCCAAAAATATCACTGAATTGACTAAAAATATCATCCATGGACATATGTACACCACCTCCGAACCCGCCGCCTTGCTGGCCCATACCTACGCCGGCATGACCAAACTGATCGTACTGCCCTCGTTTCTGTTTATCACTCAATACAGAGTAAGCTTCAGCTGATTCTTTAAATTGCTGTTCTGCCTCTTTATTCCCGGGGTTTTTGTCCGGATGGTATTTCATAGCAATTTTACGATAAGCCCGTTTTATTTCCTCGGCTGATGCAGTATTATCCACACCTAATATCTCATAGAGATCTTTCATTTTTTGTTGACAATCACTTTTGCATGGCGGACTACCTTATCTTTGTAAGTATAACCCTTTTGAAAAACTTGCAGGATTTCATCTTCCTTCTTCCCCTTTTCTTTTTGAGTCATAATCGCATCATGAACATCTAAATCCAATATTTCACCTGGTGTACCATAGGGTTCTATATTCCAATCTTCTAAAAACTTTCCCAATTTTGCTTGAATTAATTGAACTCCTTCCTTAATAGACGATCCATCATCAGATTCCTTATGATTATTGAATGCCTCAGCTAATCGATCCAAATCATCAATGATGGGTAATAAATCTTCAAATATTGCCTTCCCTTCATACTGCAACATTTGGGTTATCTCTTTCTCTTTTCGGCGTCGATAATTATCAAATTCTGCAATAAGACGAAGATGTCGATCCTCATTTTGAACCAACTGTTGGTTTAAATCATTTATTTTTTGTTTTTCTTTAGAACCCTTTGGGGGGGAAGTCTTTTTTTTCTTTTGTTTGATCTTCTCTCCAGATGAATCAACTGTTCCCTGTTTTTTAACAGACATTCGGTAACACCTTCGAAAAATCTTCAAGTATACGCTTCACAAATTGATACCGTATACGAGTAGGACCTAAGACAGCTAATTGACCGGTCACTAAATCACTACTAAATCGGGAAGTTAAAATTGAAAAGTGATCCATGAGATCGTTATTTGTCTCGTGTCCAATAAATGTATATTTTTTTTTCGAACCCACATTAGATTTTATAAACTGTTTAATATTCCTTTTCTCTAGAGCTTTAATCGTCTTCTGGAGTATCGTGACTTCCTGAAATTCAGGATAATTTAATAGTTCACTGTAGGATGAGGTATAAATCAATGTATTACCTGCGAGACTGAAATGTGAGGCTGGCTCATTAATCAACACCTGAATAATTTCATGATCAAAGATATCTGATCCACACACACGAAGATGGATTGTCTTCTGAATTTCATCTAACGAAAGACCAAGTAAACATTCTTTTAAAATTGCAGTGATACTATCTAATTCATTCTGATTAACAACCACTTTCAGTTCAAGTACAATTGAACGAATTAATCCTGTTTTCATGGCAAGAACCACCATAACACGCTCAGAGGAAAGAGAAATAAGTTCAATATCTGTTAAAATACTTTTATTCACCTCAGAAATCATAACGAAACCAAACAATCGGCTTACTTTAGATAACAAAGATGCAGTTGCCTGCATCAAATCATCAATATTTGAGGTCATCTGAATAAGGTTCTTAAAAGTATCCTCATCCAACTTACCTTCCATTTTTTCGCTTCCTGACAACTGATCAACATAATATCTGTAACCTTCATCTGTTGGTATTCGCCCTGAAGAGGTATGCGTATGAGTAAGCATCCCTTTTGATTCTAGGCATGCTAAAGTGTTCCGGATTGTTGCTGGACTGAAAGAAAATAAATGACGTTTTTTTAGGAAATTGGAACCAACGGGGTGATTTACTTCAATATAATCCTCAATTGTTGTCATGAGAACAAGGTGTTCCCTTTCACTTAGTCCTTTTGAATCTTGTTCTTTCATGATATTAAATTAGATCTTATTATTTTTTTTAGTCAAGTGGTGAATAAACATTTATAAAAATTTCGAGACTGCACGATAACTGCCTATAAAACCAATGACAACAGAAATGATGAGTAATCCAATTCCAAAATAAAGGTCCAATTGAATCCTCAATGTAACTAATTGAGGAAGATAGTGATTACCTACTTTCATAAGCCCAAAGATAGTAAAAAACGCCAAAGAAGCTCCAATGATACTTTGAAATATTCCCTCCAGAATAAAGGGAACTTTTATAAACATTTTTGTCGCACCAAGTAACTGCAATGTTTTGATCAGTTCCCGGCATGTATAAATGGTCAATTTGATTGTATTTGAAATAACTACGATACTAACCAGGAGAATCATCCCGGTAGATATTTTTAACAGGTTGATCATCATTTGATAAAATCTTTCTAAACGGCTGATTAATCTCCCCTGGTATCGAACAATATCCACACCATTTAGTGATTGAATCTCTTCTATAAGGGGCTCAAGGTTTACCTGCTCAAAACTATCTTTATTAATGTTCACGACCGCACTGCCTGGAAGAGGATTATATCCAAGCATTTTCACCACATCTTCTCCAAACTGATCTTTAAAGATTCTCACAGCATCCTTTTTTGTAATTGGTGTTACCGAACGGACTTCAGGAAGTTCACGAATTTTCTCAATAATAATTTTTTCTTGTGCATCTGAAGTATCGTTATTGAAAAAAACCTCAATTTTATACTTAGACCGAAAATATTCAATAGGATAGTGAGAGTTCTGACCCACTATAATGAGTATTCCAATAAGAAATAACGTCAGAAAAACCGAAAAAATGGATGTAGAAGCAGTTAATTTATGCCGCCATAAATTCCTAAAACCTTCAATTAATAGAAATGAAATTTTATCGATCATTGGTTCTGAATTTCCCCCATTTGGATTTCCAGAATTCTATGACCTCTGTTCTTAATTAAATTGTAGTTATGAGAAACCATGAACACAGCTGTTCCTTCATTATTAACATTTTCCAGTAATTTTATCAAGTCATGAGCAGCGACGGGATCTAAGTTTCCAGTTGGTTCATCGGCAAGAATGACTTCCGGTTCTTTTACTAACGCACGGGCAATACAAACTCTCTGCTGTTCTCCTCCAGATAATTCAAATGGTTTCTTTTTTTCTTTCTCCTCAATATCTAATTCATTCAACATATTCATGACCCTTTCCCGCACTTCATCTCTCCTTATTCCTACCATATGCAAAGGAAGAGCAACATTTTCAAAAATATTGCGGTCAGATAAAAGATGGTAATCCTGAAAGACCATCCCTATTTTTCGGCGCACCATTGGTATCTTTCGTTTTTTTATTTTGTTCGAACTTATTCCACCAACGGTGACAAACCCCTCGTCAGGCATTAGGTCCATATAAATGAGGCGCATAATAGTCGTTTTCCCTGATCCGGTTGGACCAATTAAAAAAGCAAATTCATCGTGGCTAATTTCAAAACTGACATCTTTTACACCAATTTCTTTTGAAAAAAAATAAGAAACATCATTAAATGCTATCACTGTAAAAAACCTACCTGACTTTTTTCAAGATTACCAATTGAGATTGAATAGAAAAATAACATATCCGATAAATAATAAAACTGAACTAGCCCTGGAGATGGGCTGTCTCATAAAGCTGAGTGGAATCAACACCAATCCGAATAATATCATAACAGGAATTTCAAATGTAAGGATTCCTGAGGAAATATCTATTGGTTTAATAATTGAAACCAGACCTAAAACCGATAGAATATTGAATAAGTTCGATCCGATAATATTGCCCATTGAAATAGCGCTCTCCCGACGAAATGCTGCTACCACAGATGTTGCAAGTTCCGGCAACGAAGTCCCAAATGCAACAATTGACATGCCGATTACAACCTCATCCACCTTAAAAATATGAGCTATGTCAATAGCACCTTTCACAAAAGATTTTGATCCAAGATATAATACAATAATCCCCAGAACAAGGAGAATCCATGTTCCAAAAGTTGAATGCAATTGATCACTGACTTCTTTAGGTTCTTCCACCGGCGATTTTATACACCATAAAGTGTACACAATAATTCCAAGGAAGAGTACCAAACCCTCCCACTGATTTATCCGATAATCAAGCATGAAAAGAACTAAGATACAGCAGACTATAAAATAAATTCCTATTTCTCTTTTTATGAGCTTAAACTGGATGAAAATCGGAAAAATGGTAGAACTGATACCCAAAACTAACCCGACATTAGCGATATTCGATCCTACAACATTTCCAATTGCGATCCCCGAATATCCGTCTAAAGCAGCTTTAAGACTCACCACCAGTTCGGGTAACGATGTACCAAAAGCAACCAATGTTAATCCGATTACAAAATGTGGGATTTGAAATTGTGAAGCGATATGTACTCCACTTTTTACAATCCAATCTGCTCCAAAATAGAGGAGCAAAGTCCCAATCACTAAAAATACAAAACTCGTTAAAAGTTCGTAAATCAAAGGTACAAATTATGAGCGTTAATGAATTCCCAAACGGGCTGGGTCACCATGTATCGAATGGTCTTATTATTCTTCCATCTTTTTCGAATTGTTGTTGAGGAAACCTCAAATTGTGGGATATTTGCGAATTGAACATTCTGGAGAATCCAATTGGGGACAGCGCTGGGCTGGAAGCCTGGACGTAATGCTACTATCACGTGACATTCCTTTACAATCCGCTCAGGTTCTTTCCAAGTATGGAATTCTATCAAAGAATCGCTTCCCATTAGAAAATATAATTCATCACGATCACTCTTCTCTTCCCTTTTGTAGGTCAGAACCGTATCAATGGTATAAGATGTTCCTCCTCTTTTTATTTCGATATCTGATATCTCAAAATGGGGATTACTTTCGGTAGCGGATTCCAACATTTTAACTCTCAAATCAACAGGACTCATTCCATTTTTTCTTTTGTGAGGAGGTTTCAAGGAAGGGATAAAAATTACTTTTTTGAATTTTTCCGCTTCACAAATAGTCTGGGCAATTAATAAATGCCCAATATGGGGAGGATCAAATGTCCCGCCGAAAAGACAAATCTTCATTACTTTGCTTTCTCAATCCGTTTATGTGCCTTGGCTATATATCGTTCTGCTTCTGTTTGAAGTTCAACATTCAAAATATCCTTTTTCAATTCCAGGTATTCCTGAGCTTTTTCCACCTCCAGCATTTCGCTATGGCATCGAATAATCCCAACATGAGCTAATTCTGCATAAGGGGTATCGTAATAGTTATCCAGCATATTATCAAATGCAATAATGGCCGAATCAAATGCCCTGAGTTTTATGTATAGCACGCCAACTTCATACATTTTCATTCCGAGTTTCGCTCTGAGGCCAAGAATTGTGTTCTGGGCTTCATCCCTGTATTCGGTACTAGGATAATCATCGAGGAATTCCTGTATTTTCTCTAATGCCTTATTCGTATTTCCCTGATCATGATAATAATTCGGTGATTCTGAAACATAACTCTCGCAAATCCGCCATCGGGCTTGTTCAACATAGGGACTAAATTCAAACTTACGGATGAGACGATCATACTGCGAAATTGCTAACGGATATTCCTTATTCAAAAAATAAGATTCACCCAGGTAGAACAGGGCATCATCACCAATATCTGTATGAGAGGCTTTTAATACCAGCAAATGAAACTCTTCTTGTGCACGGATATACTTCTTTTTTTCCAGAAGAGTTTTTGCCTTTTTGAACTGGGACTCAAAATCCCGATCATCTTTAGGACTGCTCCCGGCACAGCCAATAATCCAGGCCAAAACAAATAGTGTAAATATGTGACAGAATAATTTAATCAGGCGAAATCGTACCATTGTCTACCAACTGATTGCAACAGAAAGTCCGCCAATACCATATTGAGTGTTTTTATTATAAAACAATCCAATTGAGGTATCATATGTTTTCTTCTTTCTAGCATTTGATTGAGATGTCCACACGGCTTCCAGAGCACTTATGACATGATTAAACATAACTGCGCTAACAGCATAGGTTGCCATTTTAAGGTATGTATTGCTTCTGTAGCGCATATCTAAATACTTTTCTTTGTTTTTGGTCATAATAAGAATTTCAACTGTATCTTCTGTTGTTTTCTCTTTTATCCACCAGATTGAAGAACTCTCAGCATCAACCAAATCATCCCATCCTCCAACGAACTGATCATATTTTCCTATATTTTCATAAAAATGGAGATCTTTAATGACTTGCATTGAATCAAGTAAAGAGTAGTTAGGTAAAAAGGGGTAACTACTAAAATCAACAAAATCAACACAGTTATTTTCTTCTTCCCCGTTATCATTAAAACAATTTGAAGACTTAATTTGTCCGTTATATAAAATATCCAGTTGATGGGTTCCATCAATAATAACATCATCTAAAGTTGCATCTCCTACGTAATAATTACTGCTAGTAAAAACAGCATTGGGTGGATCTGACCAATACGATATATTTACTGGAGTATTTCTAATCCACCTGCTAAAATCCCAGTGTTCATCGGCAAAATCTTCATACTCCAATCGTAACTTTTCAGCTTTCTTATTTAACTGGACTATTCCTACAATACCTGCCACCTCGATGCCGGCAAAGAGTGCGGTCTTCCACCAGGGGGATTTATTGTACATCTGCCCCCACCCAGGAACTACCAGAGAACGAAGCAAAGGGCGCGCAGGATAGGTTTGAATCAATGTAAGGTCATCTGGTTTGGTGAGAATGCTCTGAAAACTGGACTTTTCTGGTTTCATCGACAATGGCATATCAAATCCATTATTATAATTCCGTATTTTTTTTATGCTTCCATCCTCATTGTAATAAGTCCATTCTCCCAGTGCTTTATCATCACGACAAACTCCTTCCATTTTCTTCTGTCCATTTTTATACCAGGAGGTCCATGTTCCGTCTTTTACCCCATCTACGAAAAAACAATCCAGTTTCTTTTGTCCATTTTTATACCAAATAATAAACTGACCATCCTTTCTTCCCCCCTTGAAATTCCCTTCAATTTTTTTATTACCATTAGACCACCAAATTGTCTTAGTACGGATTTCTTTACCTCTGTCATAGAAATACTGATGTTTCTTCGTACCACCTTTATACCAGGAAGTCCATTCCCCGTGTTTTTTCCCATTTTCATAAAAATAATTAAGTTTCTTTTGTTCATTACTATACCATTCCAACCGACGCCCATCAGGAGTGCCATTCACATAATGCATCAAGATTTTTTCTTTTCCGTTATCATGCAATTCCAACCTCTCCTGATCAAATTTACCATTCACATCATATTGATATTTCGCATTCACATTTCCGCTGGGGTAGTAAATAATCCATTCCCCGTTTCTCCCGTTTTTGGGAATGCCTGATATTTTATGAATATTGCCTCCATCGCCCCTGATGAACCGTCCTTTTGCTTTTGTAACACCGTCAGGATAATAATAAGTCCACATTCCATCCATCAATCCGTCCACATAGGATCCTTCCATCTTATTATTTCCATCATCATAGGAGCCAAGCACATTACCTGTGTAGGGTTTTTCTATCCCCGGTGCATATACTAAACCGCCACGGTTATCTAATTCTTTCCATTGAACCTGCGAAAACAGGGAAGTGATAAATAGATTTAGTGATAATAGGATTATGGTTCTTTTATTCAATGTAAACCTCCATAAAATATGCTCTTCAATTTTTATTGCCCACGGTTTAATCAGTAATATTTCTTTCTCAGTGGCAACCTAAATTTACTGTGTGTTTTTATCCTTCTCTTAAAATCCGAATAATAGAGTAAAGTACCACCGATTTTTATCCCCATAATGAAACCTTTCTGTCCCTACCAATTTTTCAAATTCATCCAGTCCTCGATGAATTTCCAATCCAATTGCAGTGGGGAAGTTATAAAAAGAAAACCCTTGAAACCTCCATTGAAATCCAATTGACCGTTTTAATTCAAATTGATGAAAAAAGTTTCCCTCCTCAGGGTTCCAGGCATCTCCCGCTTGTATTATTAATCCAACAACACTGTTCTGCAAAATAAACCATCCTAACGGATAATGTTTTTCACGAAAAATTGGAGCCCGAAGCGCTAATTCGCCGAGTGCCATACGATTTCCTTCGATGCTGTAGAAGGGATACCCTTGAATTCCCACCAGTCCACCCCCAAAATAATTAAAGAAAGAATCAGCTTCGGTATTTGATAACCACCCAAGGTTCGTTTCAGCAGAAATTGTCCATCGGTTTGTTTGGGGAATTTCCCAGTGCATTTTGCCATCCATTGTGACACGTATCAAATCATTAGGATTGAAATCTTCAGTCAGGGTTCCTGCTTCAGATAGGTTTAATCCATCAATGAAATCATTATCTTCATAAGCCACATCCAGACTGTATTCAAATCCATTTGACGGATTAATAATTCCATCCGATCTTGGTTTCATTGCTGTGGTCTCCCAGCGCATACCAGAGGTCCATCCCCGATAGTAATCATAGGCAACCCCTGCTTTTAAATTTTCACTCAAAACTTCTTCCTTAATAGAGGCTCTATACCGCTGCCAGATGGTATAGAGTTCAAGCGTATGAGCACCAAAAACAGGGAACCTGAGTCCTCCCCTAAACTGGACAAGGCGAAATTTCAGATTATCATCTAGTTTGTAAACAGAATACTGGTTTGTTTCACTAATATTTCTGGATAAATAATAAGTCTCTATAAAAAGGGTCGGGAAAAATCTATTGAACTCAAAAAGAAAAAACAAATCAAGGTCTTCGAGTTGGTTAATTGATGCACCACCAAACAAGGTGAGTCTCTCAAGAATCTCACTGGAATAAAAGTAAAATCCCGGCTTCACCGTTCCGTAATCTGCCATAATTTTTGGAAGAATAAACATAGACGGAAAATTGTCCTCATAGGTTGATGCAATGGAAGTATCCTGCTCCAATAAAGGTGGCTGAATATTTTCATTCCTCAGAAAATAGGTGGATGAATACCCAACATTTTCTTCACCTATCAAATTGACAGAATCCAAAAAAGCTATTTTATATCCACCATTCTCATACAGTGAATATAAAATTTCCCCATTTGCATTAACGTCAGGCATAAAAGCGCCGCCAGTCACATTGGTTATATATCCCTGTCTACCACTTTCTTCATCGATCTGGTAAAGATTGAAAATCCCGCTTCTATCGTCTGAATAAACGATTTGACCTGATGGTGTTACCGTCATATCCCGTTCATCCCAAAGCGCATTGTTGAAAAAATCACCATAAGTTGAATCTTCCAAAGACAGGTAACCAATATTACGAAAATGATGATCAGTATGGTCAAAAATCAACCAACCCTTAACAGAATCATAAAAGAGCGAATGAATAATCTTATGATTATCAAAATCGGTGAGTTTCCGGATCACGTTTCTTTTGAAATCAAACTGATGGAGATTCTGACTTCCATCTTTGGTTGCAATAAAGGCAATAGAACTGTCAGATGGAATAAACACAGGGGAAAATGCCCTGGTTTCCTTTGTCAGGCGGGTTTCTTCTTCTGATTCAAATCTATATTCAAAAAGATCAAAATATTTTGAACCGGTTTTATCGGGATTTTTTGGCTTTTTTGTGTAGTAAATGGTCTTTCCATCAGGATGCCAGCTAGGAGCACTTTTTACTCCACCGGAAATCTTTTCTTCTTCTTTCGTATCTATTGTATAAATAAATAAATCTGTCTGACCAAAATAGTCGTTATTTTTATTTGAAATATAAGCAAATCGTTTTCCATCCGGTGACCACACCGGATGAAGATTCGCTGTCCCCTCTGAAATAAGAATATTCCCTTTTTGTTCGTTCTCTCTCATCGTTGCAGTTAATAAATCATATCTTTTTTCAAGCACATCTTTATAATTATTGTACAACTCTTTTCCTGGAAGTCCCGTTGCTTTTTCAGTGGCATTATCAATGGAATACTGGAAGGGATGAGACAATTCCTCCATGATCATTTTCAGTTTTTCCGGACCATATTTCACAGCGATATAACGGCATAAAGCATATCCGGAATTATAGGTGGATTCATTCCCAATTCCGGATTTTCCAAAGGTATTCATTTCTGTCAGTGTTAAAAGATTATCATATAAAACTCTGTCCCGTAGAATCATATCCCGGTGTGTGTCCCAATTATCATAGTCCGCTCCTTCATACATGAACTGGGCGGTGCCCTCTGCCAGCCAGGGAGGAACAGCAGTGCCCGGCAAAGGATAACTCACTAAAGTATTTGGGAATCCGTACAAAACATCTTGTCTTTTTTCATCCTCATATCCCATATACTGAAGATATGCTCCCGGGTATTTTAATCCTGCTTTCATGGCTTTTTGCATGGAAACGATATGAGTGAATTCATGGGTGATGACATTCTGGAGCCAGCGATGACTGCCCCGAAGTTCGAAATCCAGCGGCATGGTCCAAATAATAATTTTGTTATCGTAATAATATGCCGCCCCATTTGCAATATCATCAGTGTCCGTAAAAATTATATGCGTTTTTACCGGTGGTGCATAATCATATAAATCAGTAACAAATGGATAAATATTTTCAGCCACAACCGCCCCTTCTCTTGCTGAATGTTCCGTTCCATCATAAAAATGAATCATGAAATGATCTGTCTCAAACGTCTGCCAGTTCAGTTCAGGATGGTTGTAGGTTACTTGAGGAAAACTCAAGGAGAAAAATCCGATAAATGCAAGGCAGAAAATGAATGAATGGAAACGCATTTTTAATGAATAACAGCAATTTTGAGAATTGTTGTTTCACTTTTCTCACCATTATTTACAGTAACATTTGCAAAATAAACACCAGAATCCACATCACTTACATCCCAAATCCATTCTGAAATCTGGTTTTCGGAAGTAAATGAATCCTTGGTGAAAGTATCTACAAAATAGCCGGCAAGATCATACAGCCTGACCTCAATTTTTTCAGCGTTGATACTTTCAACTCGAAGTGTACCAGAGTTATTCCGGACTGGATTCGGATAGCAGTAGGCCCTTGTTAGAAGATTTTCACCTGAAAAATCCACTGAATAATTCAGAGAAACTGTCCGGCCTCTGCCCCAGTCACCGTGTTCAGACGCCCATTCATTCCCTTTGGTTTCGGTTGAATTTCCTAATTGATAAATAGAGAACCTTGTGAGAATTGAATTCTTTTCATCAATATTTTCAACTGCAACTAATTCGTCATCTTTCCTTGATGCAAACTGGTATTGAATTCTTCCTTGATAATCAAAAACATAAAGGGAGGTTGAATCTGCTGATCTTGCAACTATTTCCGGATGGGAATCATCTAGTAAATCACGGGAAAGGATGGGCGGCTGTAATTGAATATCCAACGGAAACCCTGCCATCAAAATAAGATCAGAATTAAAACAATACAGGAATCCATCTGAACTCAATGCTAATACGTCCAATGATGCATCTAAATCAATATCAATTCCGGCAATATAATCAAAAGTTTTTTCTGTCCACGTCACATTTATATCTTCTAAAGAAATACTGTCTAACGCACTAAACGAACCAAATACTGTATTTTTGTGATTCTCCCATTTTTCTACATCTAAGGAGATTTGTGTACCATTAGTATCATAAACAACAAAATTTGGAGAGTCTAAAAATACTTCAGCAATAGTTGTATCATTCTCCTGATCAAATTCGAAGCCAATAAAGATATTATCCATATCTAATTCATCATAAAAATATGTGCGATTACTCTCACTTAAATCATCTGAACTTGCCCACCAGAGCAAATCCTTCCCTCCAAAAACCTCATTCACACCATCACCATTAAGATCATACACAGTTCGAATAAAAGCTGCCGTATCCGGAAAACCATCCACTAAAAATGTATTTGAAACTGTGAAAGACATGGTATCTCCGGGAGCACTGATATTAGCAATGCTCAGGAATGTAGATGCTCCATCGTTGGATTTGGTATTTGGATATGAATACGGACCAAACTCAGGGAATTCCAATCCATTATTTAATTTTTTGTACTCAGGATTTCCATCAAACCACATATCGCCGAAATATCCACTTGTAGGATCGGTAAAAAGATGGATATTTGGGTAACCAATATCCTGTGCACCATCGGCTTCCTCTAAATCTATTCCTTTGCGTT
>CAJWIT010000028.1 GCA_913041945.1 uncultured Fidelibacterota bacterium | reverse complement strand
ACGAGCTAATGACTTGGTAATCGTTTTTCTTGGGTTAGAACTCCTTTCACTCTCATTATATATTTTAGTTGGATTTCTGCGTCATGATCAGCTAAGTAATGAATCAGGATTAAAATACCTGCTACTTGGTGCCTTTGCCACTGGTTTTTTTCTATTTGGTGCAGCCATGATCTATGGTGCTACAGGTACGACAAACTATAACGAAATTGCGTCTGCGGCTACATCCGGATCGATCCTTTCAAAAGTTTATTTTTCTCTGGGGATAGGGCTGCTTCTTATCGGTTTTGCTTTCAAGGTAGCCCTGGTACCTTTTCACATGTGGTCTCCAGATGTATATCAAGGAGCACCTACCACGGTGACAGCTTTTCTCTGTACGGCACCCAAAGTAGCTGGGTTTGGCGCTTTGTTGAATATGTTTATTGCGGCCTTTATGGAAATTCAGGTTGAATGGCAAAATTTATTTTGGATCTTAGCTGCATTAACTATGACTGTTGGAAATATCTCAGCTCTGATGCAGTCTCATGTGAAACGGATGCTTGCTTTCTCTAGTGTTTCTCATGCTGGATATCTCGTTTTAGGTGTACTTGTCCTAAATAGTGTAAGTCTTTCTGCAGTGCTTTTTTATTTGGTAGTTTACTCAGTAATGAATCTTGGTGCTTTCGGTATTATATTGCTGGTAGAAAAGGATGGAAAAGGATTGGCTTTCGAAGATTACCGGGGATTTGCTTCACAGCACCCATGGATGGCAGTTGCTATGGCATTATTTATGATATCACTAGCTGGATTTCCCCCTACAGGTGGCTTCGTGGCAAAATATGGACTTTTATCTTCCGCTGTTTCGGAAGGATATATTTGGCTTGTGATTATTGCGGTTCTCAATACACTGGTTTCGGCATATTACTACCTACGGCTCATTGTGAATATGTATATGCAGGAAGAAAAGGAGGCTCCACATCCAGTATCTGGAGTATTGGTACTGGGTCTAATCGGATTATTAGCTGTGATTGTGCTTACCCTTGGGATCACTCCGGAATTTCTTTTAAAGATTACCGCTGAAGCAGCAGCTACTGTTTTCTGATGAAAAATTTTTTCTGCTGGATAGTTCTTTTCTTTTTTCTGATAATACCAGCGGAAATTATGGGGTCAACAGGGGAAGATATTTATCCTCCTCATTTGGTCGGTTCTGATTTGTCCATTTTCTGGGTAATCCCATTTATCGGGATATTGCTTTCTATTGCAGTTTTCCCGTTGGTTGCTCCAACATTTTGGCATCATCACTTTGGAAAAGTATCGTTCTTTTGGAGCGGGGTTCTTTTGCTATCAATGGCGATTCAAAAAGGATTGCTCACTACTTTTTATGAATTTCTCCATGTCGGATTTTTAGAATACATTCCATTTATTATTTTGCTTTTAGCTTTATTTACCATCTCTGGTGGAATACAGCTTACAGGGAAATTGGTAGGTAGTCCCATTGTAAATACAGGGATTATTCTTATCGGAACCATTCTCGCCAGTTGGATGGGAACCACCGGCGCCGCTATGTTGCTGATCCGTCCATTGATTCGGGCGAATATCTACCGGAAACGCAAAGTGCATGTAATGGTATTCTTCATTTTTCTTGTGGCAAATATTGGTGGATCTTTAACTCCCCTTGGTGATCCGCCCTTGTTTTTGGGCTTTTTAAAAGGAGTAGACTTTTTCTGGACGACGAAAGCTATGCTGGAACCAATGCTATTTGTAGTGGTTCTTCTGCTAATACTTTTTTATTCACTGGATTCATTTTACTATCGAAAAGAAGATCTACCTGATCCATTAGTACAGGTTCCGGATGAATCGGGAGTAAAACTTGGATTGGAAGGTAAATTCAATTTTCTGCTTCTTGCCGGTGTGATGTTTTCAGTGTTGTTGAGCGGATTTTGGCATCCGCAACTATCCTTCACTGTTTTCCATGTAGAAATAGAATTACAGAATATTACCCGGGATATTCTCCTGTTGGTGTTAACGGGAATCAGCTGGAAAATGACACCGAAGGATATACGAAAGAAAAACGAATTCACATGGTTTCCCATTCAGGAAGTAGCCATACTTTTCGCAGGGATTTTTATCACCATCATTCCGGCGATTGCTATTCTGAGAGTTGGAGCGGACGGCGCACTGGCCGGTGTGGTAAATTCCGTGTCGTCCAATGGAAATCCGGTGAATGCCACATATTTCTGGGCAACTGGTATCCTTTCCAGTTTTCTGGATAATGCTCCGACTTATCTGGTGTTCTTCAACACGGCAGGAGGTGATGCAGTCCAGCTTATGGGTGAATTATACACGACGTTGCTGGCTATCTCTGCAGGTGCAGTGTTTATGGGTGCCAACACGTACATTGGAAATGCACCTAACTTTATGGTGAAATCCATTGCAGAAGAAGCAGGAATCACCATGCCAAGTTTCTTTGGATATATGTTGAAATATTCCTTGCCGATTCTCATTCCAATCTTCATCTTAGTATCCGTAATTTTCTTCTAATGAGGATTTCAAAGGTTACTACAAAAACTGGTGATAAAGGGCAAACTACCCTTGGAGATGGAACAACTGTCTCAAAGTCCCATATACGTATCGAATGTTTAGGACAAATTGATGAACTAAATGCTACGATTGGTTTTGTATGCACTGGTTGTAGGGACGAAAAATTAGTTGGTATATTGCAGAGTATCCAGAATGATTTGTTGAATTTTGGTGGTGAGCTGTCCATCCCCGATTCTAATGAAATCCTTCTATCAGATGACCGACTCATTGACATTGAGAATAACTTGAAAGAAATGAATTCAAATCTTCCGCCTCTGGTTGAATTTATTTTACCTGGGGATGATGATTTTTCTTCTCGTGTTCATATAGCAAGAGTGGTTTGCAGGCGAGTAGAAAGAAAAATTGTGGAACTCCTAGAATCAGAAAATGGGACCGAACGTTGGATTCAATATCTGAACCGACTGTCTGATTTTCTTTTTGTATTAGCGCGTTTTCATACTCATAAACATAAGGTGGATGAATCTCAGTGGGATCGGAGTAAATAATTGCAACTGCATATCCTCTATTTTAGATTATTCCCATGAAATACCCTATGTCTATGGTTTCTCTACTGAGAGCATTATGATTGATTTTAACAAAGTTAAATCCCTGATTAGTGAAGCAGATCGAATTTTACTCACAACACATGATAATCCTGATGGAGATGGTCTTGGGTGTTGTGCTGCAATGTATTTTTATTTGAGAGAAATCGGAAAAGATTGTCGAATCATCATCTGTTCAAAAATGCCCTCAGAGTACAGTTTTTTAAACTCTGAACAGATATTTGAAGTTCATGAGTTAGAGCAACATCAAGATTGGATCAAAAATGTGAACTTGGTTGTTATTTTTGACGTGGGTAATATAAAACGGTTAAAAACAATCTGTAGTGAAATCAATAGCCATTCGCTTCCAACTCTGAATATTGATCATCATCCTCATGATGATGATGATTTGTTTACTTATAATTTAGTGGATGTCAATGCCGCTGCTACAGGAGAAATTCTTTATAATTATCTTAAATTAGCTAAAGACGAACAGTTACCAAAAGAAGTGTGCGAGGGAATATATACTGCTATTATGACGGATACTGGATCGTTTAGATATAGTAATACGAACATCAAATGTCATGAAATTGCTATTGAATGTTTTCGGTCGGGTATTAATCATTCTTATATTTATCAACAGGTTTATGAATCAAAATCAAAAGGTAGGATTAAATTATTGGGTAATATTTTAAGTAACCTTACTTTTGAATGTGATGACGAACTGGCTTGGTTTATCATCGATAAGTCCACATTGGATGAATGTGATGCTACACCTGAAGATGTGGGAGGGTTAACTGATTTTGTTCGAACCATTCGTGGAGTTGAAGTCGCGCTTATGATCTTAGACAGTGGTCGTGATACCTGTAGAATTAATTATAGGTCAAAAGGGAAATATATTATTAACGGAATTGCAAAGACTTTAGGAGGTGGAGGACATCCCTTAGCTGCAGGTGCAGTATTGGAGGGCAGTATGGAAACAGTTCTTCCTAAAGTTCTTAATGAGACAAAACAATCCTTACAAGAACAGAAGTATCAAAGTAAATGAAATTACTTATCGCAAGAGATTCAGGGTATTGTTTTGGTGTGCGTGATGCGGTTGATCTCGCATACAAAACAGCAGAAGAGAGTGGCGATGTCTATATGTTGGGAAATATTGTCCATAACGAAAATGTAGTTAAAGACCTTGAAACAGTTGGTGCAAAAGTTGTTCGTTCATTGGATAAAGTTCCAGATGGAAAACCGATATTGTTTCGAGCGCATGGAACTGCAACAGGTATTTGGAATGAAGCAAAGGATAAAGGGATAAATATTATTGATGCTACCTGTCCTTTGGTTAAAGAAATTCATAGTGAAGTCAAAGCATTGGCATTAGAAGACAGACGTATAATTATCATAGGTGATCATGGACACGATGAAGTAATTGGAATCGCGAGCCAGGTAAAAAATCCTATTGTTGTTTCTTCGTTAGAGGAAGCACAAAATCTCCAAAAAATGAAAAAAGTTGGTATCGTCAGTCAGTCAACACAAACCATTGAAAATGTTCAAACAATTATTAATATCATAATGACAAAAGCCTTTGATTTGCGGTTTGTGAATACAATTTGTTTCCCAACAAAGAGGAATCAGCAACAACTTAAGGATCTCTCTGAGAAATGTGATGTAATGTTGATCATTGGTTCATTCACCAGTGCAAATTCCAAGCGTCTTCACCAGTTAGCACTGGAACGGAATAAAAAATCTTATCAGGTAACTTGTGTGAATGAAATAGAATCAGAGTGGTTTAACAATGCTGAAATAGTGGGAATTACTGCCGGTGCATCTACCCCGGACAGTATCATTCAGGATGTGGTCCGGCTTTGTGAAAATTTAACTAATATTCAAAATGAGGAGAGTTATGTCTAAAGGAACCTATGAAGTCAAAGTCGGGCTAGCTGAAATGCTGAAAGGTGGCGTTATAATGGATGTAACTTCGGTTGAACAGGCAAGGATCGCTGAAAGGGCAGGTGCTTGTGCCGTTATGGCCTTGGAACGTATTCCTGCTGATATTCGTGAAGATGGTGGTGTTGCGAGGATGAGTGATCCAAGCATGATTCGCGAAATTCAGAAAGCAGTTTCAATACCGGTTATGGCTAAATGCCGAATCGGCCATTTCGCCGAGGCCCAAATTCTGGAATCCTTGGAAGTTGACTTCATAGATGAAAGCGAGGTACTTACTCCTGCAGATGAGAAGAATCATATTTGGAAACACGATTTCAAAATCCCATTTGTATGCGGTGCCCTGGATATTGGAGAAGCTTTACGTCGTATAGCAGAAGGGGCAGCTTTGATCCGAACCAAGGGGGAGGCTGGAAGCGGAAATATTGTGGAAGCGGTTCGCCACATGAGAACTATAAATAGACAGATCAGTCGACTAAAAGAATGTGATGAAGTGGAATTGGTTTCGGAAGCTAAAGATTTAGGTGCTCCTCTTTCTTTGGTTCAACAAGTGTCTAAACTAGGGAAGCTTCCTGTTCCTAATTTCGCTGCCGGAGGTATTGCAACTCCAGCTGATGCTTCCCTCATGATGCAATTGGGTGCGGAATCCCTTTTTGTTGGTTCAGGTATATTTAAGAGCGAAGATCCGGATTTGCGAGCCAGGGCAATTGTTGTTGCAACAACACATTATAAGATTGCAGAAAAAGTAGCGGATGCTTCAGCTGGATTGAAAAAAGCTATGAAAGGATTGGATATCTCCGAGATTCCGGATGAGGAAAAACTTCAGGAACGAGGCTGGTAATGCGCATCGGCGTCCTTGAACTTCAGGGCGACTTCGAAAAACATCATCAAATCCTGCAAACTTTGGGGATGGATTCGATTGCGGTTCGTGGTCCTTCTGATTTGAGTGAGCTGGAAGGATTGGTTATACCTGGAGGGGAGTCAACAACTATATCTCTGCTCATAGATCGAAATGAGCTGAGAGAGCCGTTGAAAGCCTTTGCCGACGTACATCCAGTTTTGGGTACCTGTGCCGGATTGATTCTTATGGCCCGAAAAGTCTCAGATTCCAGAGTCAACCCTTTGGGTATACTGGATGTGGTGGTATGCCGTAATGCCTATGGGCGTCAAATTCATTCTACAACTGAGGAAGTAAAATTTTTCGAAGATGAGAATTCTTTTTATAGTCGCGCTACCATGATACGAGCCCCTCGAATCGAAAGTACTGGACGGAATATAGAAGTGTTGGGTTCTTTGAATGGACATCCTGTAGCAATCCGGGAAAACCATCATATCGGATTGATTTTCCACCCGGAATTGGATGGAGTTACTATTTTTCACGAATTGGCATTTCAGAGGGTAAAACAATCTCAACACGACAGAAAAAGCCAAACGTATGTCACTTAAATATTTACCAAAAATTCAGGATCCATCGGATTTAAAAAATTTTTCCAAAGATGAATTACATGAACTATGCCAAGAATTACGGGAATATATTATTGATGTAATTACCGAAACAGGTGGCCATTTGGCTCCAACTTTGGGGGTAGTGGAATTAACCATAGCACTACATTACATTTTTGATGCTCCTGAGGATAAAATCATTTGGGACGTAGGTCATCAAGGATATGTACATAAATTGTTGACCGGCCGGTTCGATCGTTTCCCTACAATTCGACAATACAAAGGATTAAGTGGATTTTTAAAGCGCTCTGAAAGTGAATATGATGTGTTTGGTGCCGGACATGCTTCCACTTCAATCTCGGCTGCTTTTGGTGTAGCTAAAGCCCGTGACTTACAGGGAAAAAACCATAGAGTTATTGCAGTAATTGGCGATGGTGCAATGACTGGAGGCCTTGCTTTTGAGGGGATTAATAATGCGGGACACGGGGATACCCAAATATTGGTGATTTTGAATGACAACGAAATGTCTATCAGTCCAAATGTGGGTGCTATATCCACTTATTTTACTCGACTAATTTCTAACCCCATATATAATCGTATTCGGAATGAAATCTGGAATTTATCTGGAAAACTTCCAATGGCCAAGAAAATCACGAGAACATTTTTGAAGAAGGTTGAAGAAAGCTTGAAAAGTCTCATCGTCCCTGGAATTCTTTTTGATGAATTAGGCTTCCGATACTTTGGTCCAATTAACGGACATGATCTGGATGAGGTCACTCATACATTAAAGAATATTAAGGATATTTCAACACCCGTATTATTACATGTCCTAACTAAAAAAGGCAAGGGAATGCATGTAGCTGAAGAAGATCCGGTCAAGTATCATGGAGTCAGTCCCAACGGCGGAGGTCCGAATAAAGTTGAACCAGATCCAGGAAACGAGAGTTTTCCTGCTCCCTCATTTCAATCAGTTTTTGGGTCTCTGGCCTGTGAAGTCTCCCGAAACCGAACTGATACAGTCTGTATTACTGCAGCAATGCGGGAAGGCACTGGTCTTGTTCCTTTCGCAGAGGAATTTCCTGGGCGGTTTTACGATGTTGGTATCGCGGAAGGACATGCTGTTACCTTTTCCGGTGGTCTAGCTACGCAAGGAATTCGTCCGATTATAGCGATTTATTCAACATTTTTGCAGAGAGCTTATGATCACTTGGTTCATGATGTTGCTACCCAGAAGCTGCCGGTAATATTTTGCATGGACCGTGCTGGAATTGTCGGTGAAGATGGTGCCACTCATCATGGGGTTTTAGACATTGCTTATCTTCGATGTGTCCAAGATCTTATTGTAACTGCTCCCAAAAATGGCAATGAATTCCGTCATCTGTTGTATACAGGTCTCAATCAGGCAGAGTTTCCTTTCACAATTCGATATCCAAAAGGCAGTTCTATTCAATTTGAAGAATTAGGACAGGCAGAATTACTTCCGATTGGATCCTGGGAAGTTTTAAAAACAGGAGCAGATGTTGTTCTCCTTTGTGTTGGCCCCTTGGTTTTCCATGCTTTGGATTCGAGTAAAATAATGAAGGAAAATGGCATCAATTGTGAAGTAGTGAACTGTCGATTTATTAAACCAATGGATAACGGTTATCTTCAAAATATATTGAAAAAATTTAAATATGTTATAACAATTGAAGAGGGCGTAGTGACAGGTGGATTTGGAGATGGGGTAGCTTCCTGGCTCTTGGAACGCGGTTTTAATGGTAAGTTAAAACGATTAGGATTGCCAGACAAATTTGTAGAACACGGCACACGAGATCAACTATTGCAATTGCATGGTTTGGATCGAGAGGGGATAACAACCGCTATTCAGGAATTGATACCGGAAGTTACTCCCTCATTAGATATTTGAACAATGAGCGCCCTCATTTTAGCTGTTTCAGGCTTAGCCTGTTTTGCTATAGGTTACCGTTTTTATTCTTCTTTTATTGAGAGAAAAATATTTTCTATAAGCGAGTATCAGGATAAAACTCCAACAGAGGAAAAGACACCAAAAATCCTGAAAAAAAGTGCTGAAATATTTTTAATAGATGCGATAAATGCTAATAGTTAACGGATAGGTGTTCTTATCTAAGGACTTTGCACTAATTTTTATTTAAGGGTAATTTAAGCATTACATTTTTTAAATACTGAAAAAATTGGAATAATGATATGAATAGTAAAATGGATTCATTCAAAATAAAGAAAAATAAATGGCAAAAGTCGGTAGAGTCTTCTTCTACCAGAGATTATAATTTTGATACTCTGAGCGGAGAACCGTTGGATATGCTTTATTATCCAACTTACCTTGATGAAAAGTACATCAAACAGTTGGGATTTCCCGGAGAGTACCCTTATACACGTGGGATTCATCCAAACCTTTATCGTGGTAGGCTATGGACAATGAGGCAGTTTTCCGGTTTCGGAACCCCGCAGAAAACGAATGAACGATTCCATTTTTTATTAAACCAGGGGCAGACCGGATTATCCGTTGCGTACGATATGCCGACGCTTATGGGTTATGATCCTGATCATCCCATTTCAGCAGGTGAAGTTGGTAAGTGCGGTGTAAATGTTGCATCCCTGAAAGATATGGAAATCCTGTTCGACGGAATTGATCTTGGTAAGATTTCAGTATCTCAAACTATCAATGGTCCCGCTGTCATTCTATTGGCATTTTATATTGCTTTAGCAGAGAAACAACAGGTACCATTGAATCAACTAACTGGTACATTGCAGAATGATATTTTGAAAGAATTTATTGCCCAAAAGGAATGGATTTTTCCACCGGAACCATCAATGAGAATCATAACGGATATGATGGGATTCTGTACAAAAAATATGCCTAAATTTAATACGATTTCTATCAGCGGATATCATATCCGGGAAGCGGGATCAACTGCTGCACAGGAGCTTGCTTTCACGTTGGCTGATGGCTTTACCTATGTCGAATATGCTGTGAAGGCGGGAATGGATATAGATTCTTTTGCGCCACGTCTTTCTTTTTTCTTTAACTCTCATCTTGATTTTTTTGAAGAGATTGCTAAATTCCGTGCCGCACGCCGAATTTGGGCAAAACGAATGAAGGACAAATATAACGCAAAAAATCCACGTTCATGGAAGCTTCGATTTCATACTCAGACTGCTGGATGTTCTCTCACCGCCCAGCAACCAGAGATAAACATTGCTCGAACAGCCTTTCAGGCTCTGGCGGGCGTGTTGGGTGGAACCCAATCTTTGCACACAAATTCTATGGATGAAACGCTTGCATTGCCTTCTGAAAAATCTGCTGAAATTGCACTTCGTACACAACAGTTAATAGCGTATGAAACAGGTGTTCCAAACGTGGTAGATCCCTTAGGTGGCGGATGGTTTATTGAGTCACTAACAGATAGGATGGAAGTATCTGCAGAAAAGTATTTTTTACAGATTGATGAATTAGGTGGTGTCATTCCCGCTATAGAACAGGGATTTTTTCAAGGGGAGATTTCGAAAGCTGCTTCTGAATATCAAGAAAAAGTAGATCAGAAACAGCGAATAGTGGTAGGTGTTAATGAATTTGTTAAGAAAGGTGAAAAGATTGAAATACCAATCTTGAAACTTGGGAAGGAATCTGAAGTAAATCAGACTAAAGCGATTGAGGAATTACGGAAGAAAAGAAATAATCAAAAAGTGAATGATGCTTTGGAAGATATTCGAGATGCTTGCTCCAGCGAGCGGAATATAATGGAACCGATTATCCGCGCAGCTAAAGCATATACCACATTAGGAGAAATTGTTCAAGAAATGAAAGATGTATTCGGAGAATGGCAGGAAACTACCGTAATATAATCATTACGTTGATGAACAGCATTTTAATTAATAAGGAGTATGTATTATGGATCGAAAGATCATACATGTTGTAGGTACTGGAACAATTGGAGAACCGCTCATCGGACTTCTTTGTGATTTTCAGGATCAATTGGGGATTGATGAAATAACATTTCACAAGTATTCAGCTTTAAATAGTGATCATTCCAAAGTAGTAGGGCTAATAAAAAGAGGGGGAAGATTATGCGTAGATTCTAACAAAGTTGATGATTTCAAAGCGTTAGACTTAGATCCTGATTTTGAAACTGAAGAAGCAATAAAACGGGCAACAGTTGTGATAGATTGTACCCCGAGAGGGATTGGCCATAAAAATAAGGAAAAATATTATCATAAATTTATGAAAGGTGGTAAGGGTTTTTTAGCCCAGGGGAGTGAGTCTGGGTTTGGGAAAAAATATGCGCGAAAAATAAATGATGCTACCTTGAATTCTGATGACCAGTTTATTCAAATTGTCTCTTGTAATACACATAACCTGTGTTGCATTACACATACGTTGGCATTGGATGGTGACCATGATAATTTAGAGGAAGGAAGATTCGTTTGTATTCGTAGAGCAAATGATATAAGTCAGTCCGGGAGTTTTATCCCCTCTCCTCAAGTAGGAAGTCATGGATCACCGAAATACGGTACACATCATGCTGAAGATGCAGCGGGACTTTTTCATACAATGGACATTGATTTAAATTTATTTTCTTCCGCTGTAAAAGTAAACAGCCAATATATGCATGTACTTTGGTTTACTTTAAGAGTGAAGGAACCTACTACTTTGGCAGCAGTATTGGAAAAGCTTTATGCAAATCCATACGTTGCAATGACTGAAAAAGATATGACGAGTACTGTGTTCTCATTTGGACGTGATCAGGGACATTATGGACGAATCTTAAATCAAACAGTTGTAATAGAGCAAACTTTGAATGTTAGGAATGATCATGAAATTACCGGATTTTGTTTTACTCCCCAGGATGGAAATTCAATATTAAGTAGTGTTGCAGCTGCAGAATGGTTTCTTTATCCTCATTCGTACGAAGATAAGATTCAATGTTTCTCCGAGTTTTTCTTTGATCATATTTAGTCAAATAATTAACACAGCCAACAGACAATAGATCAGTTACCTGTCTCAAAGAGTACTAAAAAATGAATTCATATGATCTTATAACAAAGTTTCGAAACCATCTTGACAAAGCTGGCTTGATCCAATCCGGTCAGCATGTCGTTGTAGCTGTTTCAGGCGGAATGGATTCCATGTGCTTACTTTTTTTAGTCAATGAGCTCAAAGATGAGTTTGGTTTCCAGATCACGGTTGGACATATCAACCACCAGCTGAGAACTGATTCGAAAAGAGATGAAGCTTTTGTTAAAATGACTTGTGCAAAGATTGGTTTTCCAATTATTACAAAAAAATTAAATCCCTCTACACGAGCAAAAGGGGAGAGTTGGGAGGCTTGGGCCAGGATTCGACGATATCAAAAACTGGAGGCAATTCGAAAAGAAGTACAAGCAGATGTAATTATTACTGCTCATCATGGGAATGATCAGATAGAAACAATTCTCATGCGAATGGGAGAGGGAAGTGGAATTAGGGGGCTTCAGGGAATTCATGAGAAATTTGGTTTCGTTGTGCGACCACTATTACCTTTTTCCCGGAGGGATATTACTTCTTTTATTGAGAAAAATAATATTCAATTTATTGAGGATAAAACAAATCGGGATAGAACCATTCCACGGAATGCAATCCGTCATGAAATTGTTCGCCCATGGGAAAAACTCAATCCAAACCTGATTCCTGCTTTTGAGAAAATGTGTGAATTTTCGAGAGAATCTGATGAAGTAGTTACGTTTGCTTGTAAGGAAGTTTACGAAAAGGTGGTAAGAAAAGATTTTGAAGGTATTATACATTTGAATAAAATGATTTTTAATGGGTTGCCCATTCTTTTGCGAGTGAACATTATTCAGAAAATTATTGGAGATGAAAAAAGATCATGGCGGCGTCACCAGTGGGAAGGATTAAAACATTTCCTTGTCCACGCTAAAACTGGACAGAAATTTCTCCTCCCGATGAAATGGATATTGTTGAATGACCGTCAATCCCTGATATTGAAACAAAATCAGAAAAAACAAAAATTAAGTCACAACGTTCATCCTGCAGATATTACCGATTGTGGTGATTTCTATTTTAAATGGGAATGGGTTCAAGATTATTGTTCCCCGAACAATACCCCATGGAAAGAAGTAGTGGATGGAAACGAAATTAAAAACCAAAATCTTGTAATCCGTTCGTGGGTACCTGGGGATACGTTTATACCCTTGGGGATGAATGGACATAAAAAGATAAGTGATTTTCTCATCGATGAAAAAATAGATCGGTTTTACAAAGATAATCAATTTGTACTTACAGCAAATGATGAAATTATTTGGGTCTGCGGTCATCGGATTAGCAACCAAGTTAAAGTTACATCCAAAACAACCGATTTGGCGGAAATCTCAATTATTCAAAAGAATACTAAATGATAGAAGGTACCGATTACAGGCTGACACCCTTATTATCTGAAGATGAAATCCAGGATAAAATCAGGAAAATTGGACAAAATCTTTCTGGCCGTTTCAAGAATGAAGTACCGATCTTTATCGGTGTATTAAACGGAAGTTTCATCTTTTTGGCGGATTTGCTGAGGACTATGACTATCAATTGTGAAATGGACTTTATAAAACTGAACAGTTATTCCGATGATAAACCTTCAGGGACTATTCGGTTGTTGAAGGATATTTCGGCTGATATCACAGGACGTCATGTAGTAGTAGTCGAAGATATAGTTGATTCAGGTTTCACCGTGCAGTTTCTAAAAGAAAGGATGGAAGGAGCAAAGCCTCAATCCCTTATTTTTGTTTCCCTTCTGTTGAAACCTGAAATTGTAAAACTGGATTTCCCAATCGATATCGTGGGGTTTGAAATTCCGCCTGATTTTGTAGTAGGTTACGGGTTGGATTATGACCAAAAATTCCGTTATTTACCAGCTATTTACAGGTTTGAAAAATTGTGATTGAATATGAATAAAAAATATTTTTCCGAGAATCTGAATAAAAATACACCCCAAAAAGGGAATAGAAAACCAGGAGACTCACCTAAAAATCTCAGGAAGAAATCTAAAGATCCATTGAATAGTTTTCAATGGAAACGAGCTGGAAAAACATCTCTGATATGGGTACTGATTATAGTAGCTGCTATTTTTCTTTCGAATCTTTTTACGGAGGGATCTCGTAAGGAAACAGAAATCGATTATTTTAAATACAAAGAATTTTTAGAGGACAGACTAATAAGTAAAGCGGATGTCATCGTAAACATTTTCCATGGAGAATTAAATACACCGCAGACAATTATCTCAGGCACAGGGAATCAGATTGCTGTTAGTCGTTTTCGCGTCGTTCTCCCATTTGTTGATAAAGATGTTATGGCTGAATGGAATCAATATGGTGTTGAATATAGTTTTAAGGAGCAGAGTATTGATTGGACTGGCTATTTGATAAATATGCTACCATGGATTCTTTTAATTGCTTTTTGGCTTTTTATAATGAGACGAATGCAGGGTGGAGCAGGTGGAATAAAAAATGTATTTAGTTTCGGTAAGAGTCGTGCGAAGATCTGGGATTCAAATATGCCGAAGGTGACATTTGGTGATGTTGCTGGCTGTGTGGAAGCCAAAGAAGAGTTGAAAGAAGTTATCGCTTATTTAAAGCATCCAAAACGGTTTCAAAAATTAGGAGCGGAAATTCCCAAAGGAGTATTGCTCGTAGGACCACCAGGGACTGGCAAAACCTTATTAGCAAGGGCTGTTGCGGGCGAAGCGAATGTACCTTTTTTCAGTCTAAGCGGCGCAGATTTTGTAGAAATGTTTGTAGGCGTAGGAGCTTCCAGGGTAAGAGATTTATTTGACCAGGCAAAGAAGAATTCTCCCTGTATTGTTTTTATAGATGAATTGGACGCGGTTGGCCGGCAGCGGGGTGCAGGACTTGGGGGTGGACATGATGAACGAGAACAGACACTCAATGCGCTATTGGTAGAACTGGACGGATTCGAGCCTAACCAAAATATCATCGTTATTACAGCAACGAATCGTCCTGATGTGCTTGACTCTGCATTGTTGCGCCCGGGTCGGTTTGACAGGCATGTAGTCGTAGATATCCCTGACTTGAAAGGAAGATTGGGAATTCTGAAGGTGCATACAAAAAAGATACTGATGAATAAACGAAACGTGAAGTTGGATGTTCTTGCTAAAGGTACTCCCGGGATGGTGGGTGCTGACTTGGCCAACGTTGTGAATGAGGCGGCTCTGCTAGCAGCTCGGAAGAGAAAAAAAACCGTAGAAATGATAGATTTTGAGGAAGCGGTTGATAAGGTGATGATGGGAGTACAAAGAAAAAGTATGATTTTGTCTGAAGAAGAGAAAAAACTGACAGCGTACCACGAAGCAGGGCATGCTCTTGTAGCATCGGTAACAGAGGGTGCAGACCCGGTTCATAAGGTTTCAATTATTCCTCGGGGTCGAGCTCTTGGAATGACCATGCAACTGCCTATTGATGAAAAACACGGTTATGCAAAAAAATATATTGAAGGGCGACTTTCTATAATGATGGGTGGCAGGGCAGCAGAAGAATTAATTTTTAATGAACTGACAACCGGGGCAGGAAATGATTTAGAGCAGGCAACCTCTATTGCACGGAAAATGGTTTGTGAGTGGGGAATGAGTGAACTTTTGGGTCCGTTAACTTATGGAAAAAAGAATGAAGAAATATTCCTTGGCAGAGAGATACAAACTCACAGGGATTTCAGTGAGGTTACGGCACGTATGATTGATGAAGAAGTGGTACGAATTATAAGAAAAGCTCAGAAGACTGCTAAATTGATCTTAAAGGAGAAAGTAAACATATTACACAGGATGGCTAAAGAGCTGCTTAAATATGAAACAATTGATGAACGGGACATTAAAAAAATTCTGGATGGAAAAACGATTGTACGGCGGAATAACAAAAAGCCAACGCAAACCCGAAAAAAATCTCACATAAAATCCTCCACTAAACCTAAAACAAAAAGTGCTTCTTAATTGGTTTTACGATTCCCGTCAGGCAATTTCTCATGAATGCACCTCGTTTCAACCAGTGGATACGAGAAGAAAATCCCGCTACATTGATAATGGGAATTCTGAATGTGACCCCAGATTCCTTTAGTGATGGAGGGATGTATTGTGATGCAACACAGGCCATTGACTTTGCACTTCAAATGGCAGAAGAGGGAGCAGATATTATTGATGTGGGAGGTGAATCTACCCGACCAGGAGCAAAAACTGTTGAGCTACAAAAAGAATGTGACCGTATTTTACCGGTTATTGAGGGAATTAGAACCAAATCGGATATTCTGATTTCCATTGACACATATAAATCAGAAGTTGCCCGGCAATCTATTGCGACAGGAGCCGGCATGGTCAATGATATAAGTGGTATGACTTTTGATCCAAATATGGTTGATGTAATCAAAGATTCCGGATTGCCGGTGGTTATAATGCATATAAAAGGGACTCCAAAAAATATGCAGAAAAATCCCTATTATGAGGACCTAATGCAGGAGTTAACGGAATATTTTGAGGAACGGAAAAAATTTGCCAGAGCTAAAGGAATTTTGGATCAGCAGATCATTTTGGACCCTGGGATTGGATTCGGTAAGCGTCTACAGGATAATTTTCAGCTTTTAAGAGAGTTAAAGAAAATTGTGGATATGGGATTTCCAGTTTTGATAGGGCCATCAAGAAAATCTTTTATTGGACTCACTCTTGATCTTCCTGTTGACCAGAGGTTAGAAGGAACAGCGGCAGCGGTTACTACCGGCATATTAAAGGGGGCTCGGATTGTCCGTGTTCACGATGTTAAAGCAATGAAACGGGTCGCTTTAATTACAGATTCAATCCGTGGAATAGCATAAATAGCAGATATTGTTCACCTCTTGAAATTTACTTTTTAATCATTAATTTCTTTTTGGAATGAACCTGTTTAAAATTGGATTTCTTACTGTTACATTAGTCGATGTTGTCGATTTGTTAATTGTCAGTTGGATTTTCTATACCGTTTACCAATATTTCAAAGGTACCCGTGCAGGCCAGATGCTGGTGGGACTGATTATTTTGCTTATTGCTTCATTTCTCTCCAATGCCGTTGGGTTAAGTGCAACCTCTTGGTTGGTTAACCGGTTTCAAACGGTCTGGGTTGTAGCCTTCGTCATTTTGTTTCAACCAGAAATTCGGAGATTACTTATTTATGTTGGCCAACATCGTTTTTTCCAGAAAATATTTCGGATGGGGAGTTCTCAGACTATTGAAGCAATTATAGAAACAATCAATGAACTCCGAAACCGTTCATGGGGTGCGCTTGTCGTGATTCAACGGGAGACAGGACTGAGGAGCTATAAGGAAGCGGGGATGCCCTTAACAGCTGAAGTTACAGCTCCCCTTCTTATATCGTTGTTCAATCCAACTTCTCCTCTCCATGATGGCGCTGTTATTATTCAAAACGATATAATTGAAGCAGCTGCATGCATTCTGCCATTAACCGAAAGTACCTCAATTACTCCTGATATGGGCACCCGCCATAGAGCTGCTTTGGGACTTTCAGAAGAAACCGATGCTATTATCATTGTAGTTTCCGAAGAGACAAAAAAAGTATCTGTTGCAGAGAATGGTCGATTTGTCAATATTGAGAAGGATGAAATGGCTTTACGCCGGTACTTTAACGAGCAGTTATTTATTTCATCAGGTGACTAATAAGTTTTTAAGATGAAATAGTGTTCAGACTCAAGTACAATTAATTCTAATTATTCAATTCCCAATAATTCAATTTCGAATATTAAGGTTGTGTTTGGTCCGATTTTCGGACCTTTACCACGAGCGCCATATGCTAGGTTTGAAGGTATATATAATTCCCATTTATCACCTACTTGCATAAGTTGAAGAGCCTCTGTCCAGCCTTTTATTACTTGTTTCAGTCCAAATGTTGCTGGCTCTCCTCGTTCCACTGAACTATCAAATACAGTACCGTCAAGCAATTTACCTGTATAATGAACTTTTACTTTGTCAGTTACTTTGGGTGTGTTTCCATCTCCATTATTTAGGACTTTATATTGCAATCCACTTGGTAAGACGATAACTCCTTCTTTTGTAGAGTTTTCAGCAAGAAATTTTTCACCGCCCACTTTGTTTTCTTCAAGCTGTTGTTTTCTTAATTCGTCCTGTTTTGAGCGAAGTTCCTGACGATAGTTTTGGGTAA
>CAJWIT010000027.1 GCA_913041945.1 uncultured Fidelibacterota bacterium | reverse complement strand
AGCTACAGCTTACCACCCAAACCTCCTGCCGGAGCGTTTGATGTGCGTTTTTCCGGTAACTGGAAATACTGCGAAGATTCCGGTGTAATTGAAGTGATGAATGATGGCAGTCCGCTTATTATGTTTGACTGTAATATAAAAGATGGTGAGGTTTGGGAGTTAGTCCCTGTCATTGCGAACGGAACGGAGTGGAGTGCGGCAATCCCATTATCTGATCAAGGGCAGTTAACTTTGGATTCAGAAGTCAATCAGTGGATTTTAAGAAAATCCGCATCAACCATTCCAAATATCTTCGCTCTATATTCTGCTTATCCGAATCCTTTTAACCCAGTCACCACTCTTCGCTATGACCTCCCAGAACAGGCACAGGTTACTCTCACGATTTACGATCTGATGGGCAGGGAAGTAACCCAGCTTGTGAACACCACCCAGGATGCAGGCTTCAAGTCAGTTCAGTGGGATGCGACAGACAGTTTTGGCAAGCAGGTAAGTGCAGGTGTATACATCTACCATGTTCGTGCTGGAGAGTTTGTACAGACAAGTAAGATGGTGCTGTTGAAATAATGGAAATAGTTATAAAACTTCTATCCTTCGTCTTTATAGTATCAGTTGTACTGTCCCAGGACCATTGGGAAACAGCAGTTTATGCTGATGATGACTGGGCCTATCTGGTCCCTGAATCAGAGCTTCCATCTGATTGGAATATCCTGGAATTTGATGAATCAGTCTGGTTAACCGGACTCGGCGGATTCGGTTATGGCGATGATGATGACGGAACTGAGATTGATCCAACCCTCTCCGTCTATCTTCGCAGGATATTTACGGTGCCTGATGCTTCAACACTCATCGCAGCGATTCTCCATGCCGATTATGATGATGGCTTTGTTGCCTATCTGAACGGCACTGAGATTGGGCGCTCAATGAATTTGGGAGAGCCTGGAACGTTTATTCCCTATGATGAGACTACAAGTACCGACCATGAAGCACATCTGTATTGGGGAGGATACCCTGAAGTATACTCCCTGGATTCTCTACAGCTGGCTTCGTTATTAATGGAAGGAGAGAATGTACTGGCTGTCCAAACTCATAATGTTGGTATCACCTCATCCGACATGTCCAGTAACTTTTTTCTATCCTTCGGGATTGCCGATGAGTCCACTTATTATGGTCCCACGCCAGGCTGGTTTCAGCCTCCATTCGCCTTTGACGAATCAAATATTCCCATTGTAATGATCGATACATTCGGGGAAGAGATTCCCGATGACTACAGGATAGGAGCACATATGGGCATTATTGATAACGGTACCGGCATAAACCATATCGATGATCCCTTCAATGGTTATGATGGCCAGATTAGTATTGAGATTCGGGGATCATCATCTCAGATGTTTCCCAAAAAACAATACGCTCTGGAAACACAGGACAGTGACGGGGAAAACCTGAATGTACCCATACTGGGCATGCCGGCGGAAAATGACTGGATATTGCATGCTCCCTACAGTGATAAATCCCTGCTACGCAATTTCCTTGCCTATGAACTGGCCCGGGAAATGGGTTGGTATTCCAGCAGGACCCGTTTCTGCGAATTAGCTATCAACGGGGATTATAAGGGTCTGTACATCTTTATGGAAAAGATCAAGCGGGATAATAACCGGGTGGATATCTCCAAATTAGAACCTGATGAAACATCCGGTGATGACCTGACAGGTGGTTATATACTGAAAGTAGATAAATGGGATGGCGAAAATAATGAAGGATGGTGGTCAGATTCACCATTGCCCGAATATGATGGTGTCTGGTATCAGTACCATTATCCAGAACCGGATGATATTGTAGAGGATCAACGAAATTATATTAATAATTACATCACTGATTTTGAATTACTGATAGCCAGCGAATCTTATAATGATCCCGAAGATGGTTACTATGATCAGGTCAATCTGGATTCATTTATTGATGTATCACTGATGAGTGAAATTTCCAAAAATGTGGATGCCTACCGCCTTAGTGCTTACATGTACAAGGACAAGGACAGCGAGGACGGCCGGCTCACCATGGGTCCCATCTGGGACTATAACCTGGCCTTTGGCAACGCCGACTACTATGAAGGGTGGGACCCTGCGGGATGGCAGATGGACGTTGAGTTAGGAGGGGATGGTTTCAAGATTCCATTCTGGTGGTACCGGATCTGGGATGATGAAACATTTACAACAGCATTTAACCAACGTTGGCAGGAACTTAGGCAAACGGTATTTTCCTTTGATCATATCATGAATACCATCGATTCTGCAGTAACAGTCATTGGTGAAGCACAGGATCGAAATTTTCAGCGCTGGCCTGTATTGAATGAATATGTCTGGCCCAATGCCTATGTGGGCGGATCCTACGAAAGTGAATTAGACTATCTGAAAAACTGGATCACGGACCGCCTGGATTGGATGGATCAACAGACCATCGTCTCAGATGAAATGACAGTTGACTATTCCCAGGACTGGAACCTCATCGGAGTTCCATTCGAATCAAGCTCTTTTCCCTGCCAAGGATATGTTGAGGGATCTTTGTATTCATTTGAAAATGGGAGCTACGTGAACGAATTAGTTGACAATATGTCAATCGGTTCCGGTTATTGGCTCCGGTTTGAAGATGATGAAACCTGTACATTTTCTGGCTTTCCCATAAACGAAACCACCGTCACCCTCACCGATGACTGGAACCTCATAGGCAGTATCTCTTCTTTGGTTAATGTGAACACCATTATAGATGAAAACAATCTCATCATTCCTGGCACAATTTACGGTTTTGAAGAATCATATTTTGAAGCAGAAACCATTGAACCCGGCTATGGTTATTGGCTGAGAAGTTCCGGGGAAGGTGAAATTACTCTTTCATCCTCCGCACCATTATCCAAAACTAAAACCTTTTCCCCTCCGGCTTACCTGAACACACTAATGTTTGGTGGTCAAATACTATATTTTGGTAACGAAATTGAAGTAGAAAATCAACTGAGTTACAGCCTCCCTCCCAAGCCACCTGAAGGAGCATTTGATGTGCGTTTTTCCGGTAACTGGAAATACTGCGAAAATGATGGTGTGATTGAAATAATGAATCCGCACGAAACACTTGAAATTCAGTACGATATCCAAAATAATGAAAAATGGGAAATCATTCCTGTCATTGCGAACGGAACGGAGTGGAGTGCGGCAATCCCATTATCTGATCAAGGGCAGTTAACTTTGGATTCAGGTGTTGAACAGTGGATATTGAGAAAATCCGCATCAACCGTTTCAACTACCTTCGCTTTGCATCCTGCCTATCCCAATCCCTTCAATCCAATCACAACTCTCCGCTACAACCTCCCAGAACAGGCACAGGTTACTCTCACGATTTACGATCTGATGGGCAGGGAAGTAACCCGGCTTGTGAACACCACCCAGGAACCAGGATTCAAGTCGGTACAGTGGAATGCTACCAATAGTTTTGGCAAGCCTGTAAGTGCTGGTGTATATCTTTACCAGGTTCGTGCTGGTGAATTTGTTCAGACCAAGAAGATGGTGCTGTTGAAGTAACCCAACTCCATGGAATTATCATTTCTGGCACTGTTTATGAATTTGCTCCTGGTGGCTATTCAAATGCAGAGATTCTTGTGCCGGGCACAGGATATTGGGTTTGTACAAATAATCCGGGCAGTATCATTTTAACGAGTGGCTGACATTCATTCTCTTGTACCAGATTAAATCAATTATTTCATCTGAACCGAATGTGCTTTTCCGTATTATTCTGCTTGACTCGAAGAATAAATAAGTCGAATTTTTAGACAGCCTATTTAGAGAATGCCATCGAATTAACATAGCAATCAACACACTTGATTAAACCGCACCGCGAGATGGAAGACCGCATCCCTTATTTAATAAAAACCTAAGGGAAAAATCATGAAACGAATAGTTAAATTATTTATAATTACAATTATTCCTGTTGCAGTATTCGGACAAGTCGGTCTCAATGGTACAATAGAATTCCTCTACACGTAAACATTGAACGACTACAAGTATCAACAACATAAATTGCCTAATCCAATAACTATTTTAAAAGCATTTGTTTAACAGCAAAAATGGAACTTAAGCAAGCTATAATGGAAGATACAGATAAACTTATAGAACAAGTGCTAAAATTAAAGCAACAAAAAAACACAGTTATTTTGGTCCATAATTACCAGATTCCAGATATGTATAAAATTGCCGATTTTATTGGGGACTCCTTAGAACTCTCAAAACAAGCAGCTAAAACAGATGCTGATATTATCCTTTTCTGCGGCGTTAAGTTCATGGCTGAAACAGCCAAGATATTAAGCCCTAAAAAAACAGTCTTACTTCCGACCTTAGAAGCAGGTTGCTCATTAGCAGATATGGCAACTGCTGAAAAACTTAAAGAAATGAAAAAGAAGCATCCAAAAGCTGCTGTTGTGAGCTATATAAACACAAGTGCTGAAGTAAAAGCATTGTCTGATGTCTGCTGCACTTCAATGAATGCAGTTAAAATAGTAAATTCCCTGCCAAATGAAGAAATTATATTCCTCCCAGACAAAAACCTTGGAAGATACGTCCAGTCAAAAACAAATAAGAAAATAATCTTATGGGATGGTTATTGTTCTATACACCATGAGTTAAATGCAGAGGCTTTAACAGATTTAAAAAAACAAAATCCAAATGCAATGGTAATTGCGCATCCTGAATGCAGGACAGACATACTACAAGTAGCAGACCATATTTGTGGAACAGGCGGAATGGCAATATTTGCAAAACTAGACAAGGCAAAGGATTTTATTGTTGTTACAGAATGCGGTATGACAGAAAAATTAAGAGAAGATGCTCCTGACAAAAATTTTCATTCATTCTGCAACATATGCCCTTACATGAAAACTACAACTTTGCCTTTAGTTGTAAATTCATTAAAAAACAACCAAAATGAAATCAAATTACCAGAAGAAATAATAGTCAAAGCAAAGAAAGCATTAGACAGGATGTTAGAGTTTGCATAAAATGAGAGATAAGCTTGTTCTTGAGTTCTGGGATAGAAAAAGCTTTTTTAAAACTAAAGAATATTATTCTTCTGTAAAAAATCTAATCAATGAAAAAATAAAAGAAGATTTTGATGGGGGGGATATAACAACTGACTCTTTAATTGACAAAAACAAAGAAATAAAAGCAGTTATACTCTCAAGAGGAGAGGGGATAGTTGCAGGCATTGAAGAAGTTTCTTTGATGCTAAATGAAGAAAAAGTAACAGTTCTGAAAAAAGATGGAAATGAAGTAAAAAATAAAGATATTATTCTTGAAATCAATGGAAATGCCAGAAAAATACTTGCTTACGAAAGGACTTTGCTTAATATAATGCAAAGAATGAGCGGCATTGTAACAGCGGTTTATAATATTAAAAAATCCATTAAAAATAATTGTTTAATTGCAGCAACAAGAAAAACATTATTTCCTCTGATAGATAAAAAAGCTGTTTCTGTTGGAGGAGCTTTGACTCACAGGCTGACCTTAAATGATGCTGCACTTATTAAGCATACCCACATGAAAATAATTAATAATGACCTTGAAAATGCATTAAGGCTTACAGCTGAAAATGATAGGATAAAATATATAGAAATCGAAATAAAAAATGAAGCAGAGGCCTTAAAAGCTGCAGAGGCAATTTCTAATTTAAAATCTGAAAAACTATTTGCAATTATGTTTGATAATATGGAATGTTCAATGATTAGGAATTCAATAAATGAAATAAACAATATGATCAATAAAAACAATGATGAAAAATTAAAAAATAAAATATTGTTTGAAGCCTCAGGAGAAGTAAATGAAAATAATATAGAAGAATATTCCAAAACAGGAGTTGATGTAGTTTCTATTGGACTAATAACCCATTCTTCAAAAGCAGTTGACATGTCTTTGCAGGTAAGATGATAGCAGGGATTATTGGTTGCGGGAACATAGGAACAGAGCTCGCATTATTCATTGATAAATACAAAGGCTTCGAGTTAAAATATTTATGCGATATTGATAGCAGCAATATAAAAGGATTGCAAACAAGGTTAGGAAACGGACAAATAGAAAGTTCAATAGGGGATTTAATAACAAATTCTGAGCTAATAATAGAAGTTGTAGACAAGAATGCTGTTAAAGATATACTGAACACTCCTGATTTAGACCAACAAGGAAAGAAATTATTAATAATGAGCACAGGGGGTATAATAGAAAACCTCAACCTGTTCAATAAAATAAAAAATTGTGAAATTTATATGCCTTCCGGAGCAATATCAGGTTTGGATGCAATAAAATCTGTTTCAGGGGAAATAAAATCATTGACATTAACGACAACAAAACCAGTTAAAGGTCTTGAAAATGCTCCATATTTAATAAAAAACAATATTAATATCAGTAAATTAGAAAATAAAAAAATAATTTTTGAAGGAACTCTAAAAGAAGCAATTGAAGGATTTCCCAAAAACATCAATGTTGCTGCTACTTTGTTCCTGGCTTCAAAATTCGATAAAATGCAAATAAAAATAATTGCAGATCCAAAGGCAAAAACAAATATTCATGAAATAATATGCACAGGAGGTTTTGGAACAATAACGACAAAAACAGACAATTTACCGAGTAAAAACCCTAAAACCAGTTACCTTGCAGTATTAAGTGCAATACAAACTTTAAGAAATATCAAAAATAACAAAAAAATTGGTTCTTAATCATTGATTCCAAACATTTTTAAATTAATTCTTCACTATTTAATAACCCACGGAAAATAGATAGTTTTATAAAATGATAATTATCATTTTTAAAATTTAAGGAACTTTTTGCCTTGTATAAAGTAATGACCTAATTTCGCCCCCGAAAATTTTATAATTTTAAATAGGATTTTATACCATGATAAAAGTCAGTGATCTTTCAAAATACTATGGATCGGTGAAAGCCGTCAAATCCATCAATTTTGAAATTAATGATGGAGAGATTGTTGGTTTTCTTGGGGAAAATGGAGCTGGGAAATCTACAACACTGAAAGTTATTACGGGATATTTAGCGCCTACCTCCGGCAATGTTTTCGTCAACGACCTGAATGTTCTTGAAGATGAACATGAAATTCAGAAGCAGATAGGGTATTTACCGGAATTGAACCCCCTTTACTTGGATATGAACGTGTACGATTACCTTCGGTTTATAGCCACTGTCAGGGAAATTAAAGGAAATAAGTTCAATAAGGCATTTTCCAGGGTTGTGGAAGAATGCGGATTGAAAGGTGTGATCCACAAGCAAATCGGTGCGTGTTCCAAAGGATTTAAACAGCGTGTTGGTCTGGCAGCAGCCATGATCCATGATCCGAAGATTCTGATTCTGGACGAACCGGTGGCCGGTCTTGATCCGAACCAGATTGTAGAAATCCGGGGATTGATCAAACGGCTTGGCAGGAAAAAGCTTGTTTTGATTTCAAGTCATATTTTGCAGGAAATACAGGCAACTGTCAGCCGAATTATTATTATCCATAAAGGAGAAATTGTCGCCGATGGTACCAGTGATGAGTTGATTTCCGGAGCAGAGGGAAACACGCAAATGACCTTGGAATTGATGAATGCTAGTGAAGAGTCTATAAAAGAAATGAAAGCTGTGGTACCCAGTGTAAATTTCGGAAGGATTTCTGAAGGAAATGGAATCACAATGGTTCACCTGGAATATCCGACAAAAAGCGATCCGCGCAAGGATATTTTTGCTTATGCAGTGAGCAAGGATTGGATTATCCTGGAAATGACACCTGCAAAAACGAACCTGGAAGATATTTTCCGAAAACTAACTGTGACGGAGGCTGCAGATGCATAATGTGAAGACAGTTTTTCTTAAGGAGCTCCGTTCCTTTTTCTATAGCCCCATGGCGTATATCTTCCTGGTAGTGTTCGCTCTGGTGAACGGATATTTTTTCACAAACACGTTTTTTCTGTACGATCAATCAGATATGCGGGCTTTGTTCAACATTACCCCACTTATTTTCCTCTTTTTCATTCCGGCAATCTCAATGAGCTTAATTGCCAGGGAACGGAACCTGGGAACTATGGAAATAATCAGTACGATCCCGTTGAAGAACCATGAGTTTGTACTGGGGAAGTACCTTGCAGTTGTAAGTCTGATTCTCATTGGATTGCTTGTGACATTGGTGCATTTTATTACATTGATGAGCGTAGGGACAAACATTGATTACGGAGCCGCCTTTTGCGGGTATTTTGGTTTAGCGATGGTAGGTGCATTGTACGCCTCAGCAGGAACTTTTGCCAGCAGTGTGACGGACAATCAGGTGGTTTCGTTTATCATTGCTGTGTTCATAGTCCTAGTATTCTGGCTTATGGACAAAATGTTATTTTTCGTCCCTTCCGGTTTAGCTGGAATAGTACAATTTCTTAGTGTTGATTATCATCTAACCAGTATTTCCCGCGGGGTGATTGATACACGAAACCTTATTTATTTTGGATCTGTCATCGGTTTCTTCCTGTTTCTGACCAACCAGGTTTTAGAGGTTAGAAAATGGAAATGAAATCGAAATTTGAATGGAGAAAATCTCTGGTTGGGCCTGCCGGGGCAGTCTTGGTCATCCTGATCATTTTGAACCTTATATCCCGCAACTGGTTCGGACGCCTAGACTTTACGAAAGAAAAAATGTACACCCTTTCGGAATCCAGCAGGTCCGTTGTTGCAAAGATAGATGACCTTATGACTATGAAGGTTTATTTCTCTGGAAACCTGCCCGGTCAATATGGTAACAATCGCCGTTTCCTACAGGATATTTTGGAAGAATATGCTGCTTTCTCAAGGGGAAATATTCGGTTTCAGTTTTACAAACCCGGTGAAAATGAAGAGCTGGAACAGGAAGCTCAACAGGCGGGCATTCAACCTGTACAACTTCAGGTTATTGAGAATGATAAAATGGAGGTAAAGCGGGTGTTCATGGGGCTGGCGATTATCTATCAGGATGAGAAAGAAGTTATTCCCGTCATTCAGACAACCACCGGATTAGAATATGATATTACTACAAAGATAAAACGGTTGGTTGAGACAAATAAACCGGTGTTGGCTATAGCAAAAGCTGAGGGACAGGAGACAGAAAATCGGAATATCTCTTCATTGCTTCAGCAACGATATACTGTCAGGAATATAGATTTGCAGTATACCATAGAGAACAATATTGAATTGATACTTGTGAATGGCTTGGAAGATTCGTTGCAGGAAAACGAACGGAAGAATCTTGAAATTTTCCTGAATCAAGGAGGAAATATATTACTGGCTCAATCCCGAATTAAATCGAGTCTTCAAACCCAGCAGGCAAGCGAGATTTCATCTGATATATTTGACGTTGTTGATTCATATGGTTTGTCTCTCCAGACTAACCTGGTTTTAGATAAAACCTGCGGACGGGTAAATGTTCAGCAGAATATGGGGCCTTTCAGGATGGCTGTCCCCATGTCTTATCCTTTGCTCCCCGTCGTAAGAGATTTTAACAAGGATGAAGTGCTGGTGAGCGGTTTGGAACAGGTTCAATTGTTTTTTGCCAGTGAGATTCGTACCGATTCCATTCCGCAGGATGGTTCGGTCAACGTGTCACCGTTGATGTTTAGTTCCAACAGTTCTTCCCTGATGAGCGGGTATTTTAACCTTCATCCCGATCCGAAAACAAATCCGGCTATGGTGAACTTAAATCAGCCAAAGAAATTATTGAGTGCCCGGTCTGAACGCAGCTCATCAGAATCTGGACTCTTAAGTCAAATGATTCTGGTAAGTGATTCCCGGTTCCTGGCAGATGACGGAGGTGGGGCATCTCCAGAAAATCACATTTTTGTGATGAATGCTGTGGATTTTTTACTTGGTGACCGGGAATTAATTGCACTCCGATCACGGGAAATTACAAACCGCCCATTAGCAGAAATTGAAGACAGTGCAAAAGTCTGGTGGAAATGGTTTAATATCGTTCTGCCTACAGTTTTGGTTGTGGGTTTTGGATTTTTCCGTTTGAGAAGGGGCAAGGCAAGATCAAGAATTCTGGAGGATATTTATGGCTAAGCAGACTCGGATTATCGTAGCTATCCTTGGGGTTGTATTAGTTTTGTTCTTCATAAATCGTCAATCCCAAAAGAAATATACAGTTCAAACTAAAACAGTCGTTTCCGATGGGAAAGATGACATTCACCGGTTTGTTGTCCAAAAGGAAGGCCAGGAGATTGAACTGGTGCGTAGTGATACAAGCTGGGTCATTTCCGGGCACGATTCTCTTTCAGTAAAATTATCCAGTTTAGAAAGTTTTTTCGATGATATCCTGCAATTAAGTAAGGAATCAGATCCTATATCAAAAAACCCGGACAATTGGAGTAAATATTCAGTGAGTGACTCTACGGGCACACATTTATTTCTTTATAACTCGAATGATAAAGAATTGGGTCATTATATATTCGGGAGAACGAAAACGAATTTTGGAAAAAATACTATCCGACTGGAAAATAATTCTAATGTGTATTTAACCGATAAAAATATCTTATTTCGTTTACAGACCCGTCCCACCTACTGGGGAGAAAAACCCAAACCACCCGAAGAAAATGAACCGGAAGAGTCCATACTTCCGGAGTGATCTATACTAAAACCTGGATCTGATCGCTGTAGGGGCACTGTACAAACTGGCATAGTGCTTGATCCCATTTATGTATTTTGAACTGGGTTTGATGGCCATTGAACCAGCAAAATAATATCTGCAGGCTGTATTTATCAGTTATTAAATTTTTATGATATAATAAGTTGTAATCTTATAAAGATTTGATTTATGTTATCGAAAATTTCAAGAGTGAGTTATGAATAAGGTCAACTGGAAGCTATCAATTGATGATCTTGACGAAAAAGATACAGAAAAAGTCATCAAGAGATATGTACAGAAAGAGGAACTAAAACCCTATCAGGCGGAGCTGATCAAGATGCAAAAGCACCTTGAAAATATGGGGAAAAAGATGATTATCACTTTTGACGGGCGAGACGCATCCGGCAAGGGCGGCACCATCAGGCGGGTGGCCTTATTCATGAATGTGAGACGTTACCGGGTTGTAGCCCTTGGCAAGCCCAACAAACGCCAGAGAAATGAGCTATATATAAAGCGTTATATTGAACAGTTTCCGCAGGCTGGAGAAGTCGTCATGTTTGACCGTAGCTGGTACAACCGAGCAATGGTGGAGTCGGTCATGGGCTTCTGTACTTCTAAGCAATATAAAAGTTTCCTGAAGAATATTAACAGTTATGAGGCCAACTTCTTTGAAGATGGGAAAACGATCCTGCTTAAACTGTACTTTTCAGTTTCCAAGGCTGAACAAAAGCGAAGATTTGACAGGCGTAAAAACGATCCTCTGCGGAAATGGAAATTGAGTGAAGTAGATTTACAGGCTCAGGAATTATGGGATGAGTTCACGATCAAAAAATATAAAATGCTTAAAAAGACTTCCACGGATCTGGCACCTTGGTGGATTATTCGATCGAATGACAAACATCTGGCTCGCAAAGAAACAATAAAACTGATCCTAAACTCGGTTCCATACCACGGGAGAAGCCGCACATTGGATATGAAAGTCGATCCCCAAATTGTCAGACCAGCCGATAAGGAATTGAAAATTATGAAAAAGCAAAAAAGAAAATATGGGAAGTTTACCAGTTGATTTTCATACAAATTAAACTTAGAATTGGAGTTTATTAAGAAAGTATCACCCCCTATGGGTAAAATTATAAAAAAGTCCATGACCAGTCGTGCATCAGCAAGTAAAACAACTACTGGCACATCAAGATTAAGTTTTCTAAATGCAGGGTCCTTGAGAATCTGAATAAAAAACAAAAGGGGTAATAGCTATGGGTGACAAAAATGATTTTAAGAAAAAATATAATAAAATGATTGAAGAGTTACAGGTAGAACTTGTGTACATGCAGGACTGGGTCATTGAAAATGGGAAAAAAATAGTCATCGTCTTTGAAGGTCGAGATGCAGCTGGAAAAGGTGGAACCATAAAGAGGATAACAGAAAACCTAAACCCCAGAAGCTGTAGAGTTGCCGCACTAGCAAAGCCATCAGACCGTGAAAAGACTCAGTGGTATTTTCAGAGATACATATCACATTTGCCCTCCGCCGGAGAAATAGTATTGTTTGATCGTAGCTGGTACAATCGGGCCGGAGTTGAACGGGTAATGGGATTTTGCAGTGATAAAGAGTATATCGAATTTTTACAGACTGCTCCTGAATTTGAGCGTATGCTCATAAGATCTGGTATTATTCTTTTAAAGTATTGGTTTTCTGTAAGTGCCGGGGAACAAATAAAACGGTTTCAAGGAAGAATTACCGATCCAACAAAGGTCTGGAAGTTGAGTCCCATGGATGTTGAATCCATAAATCGCTGGGAAGACTACTCCGAAGCTAAAGATAATATGATGGAGCATACAGACACGGACATATGCCCCTGGTATATTGTAGAGTCTGACGTAAAAAAGAAAGCACGTGTTAATTGTATCAGTCACATATTGAGTAAGATTCCATACACAGACATTGATCATCCTGTTGTAAAGCTTCCTGAAAGGACTCCCGAAGAAGAGTATGAGAGGCCAGACCGTTCAAACTATAACTACGTACCGGAAAAGCTGTAAATATACTTAAACTAATTTTATAGTGATCGTGGCGGCTATATGATCCAGACCACTTTTCAAGTAGTCATTTGCCACCGATTACAAGAAGAGTATGATTATACCGTTAGTGACAGGTAAGACACCAGCTTGGTATTGCTTACCACCTTGTCATAGAAAATTATTTCAGTTCTTTTGGCCGTTGCAGCCAAGCTAATTTCCCTTCACCAAAGCGAACATCTTTCCAACTGGTTACTGCAAAATCAATTTCTGCCATGGCTGCGGTAGGGAAGCGAATGTTACTGCCATGGGTAGCCATGGAAATAAACATAGAAAAGTTAGGTTCATGACCAACAAGGCAGATGATGTTCAATGTGTCATCCTGCTTCTGAACCAGGTGTAACAGCACATTCGGGGATCCGCCGTAAATAGTGGGATCCAGTTCCAGGGGACAGGTCCAGTCTCCTGCATCCATGGCGAGCCCAACTGTGGTTTTAGCCCGAATGGCGGTGGACGAAACAGCGATATCAGGTAGTTGCCCAAGTTCTGATAGAAAGACTCCCATCTTTTTGGCAGCCTTGATCCCGCGCTTTGCCAATGGGCGGTTGTGGTCAACATCGTAATCGGCATACCAGTCTGATTTCCCGTGGCGAAACAAGATAATGGACTTCATAAATTAATAGTTGCTTTTGTTCACTGCATTAACCTTACAATACAGGCTTACGCTTCCTCAATCACCAAGAGAGTGGATGCAATCAACTCTATAAAAGTATTGATCTGCTTCAACATATCCATCAGTTCCACGTGGAGCTGATGCGTGGCCACAGATACAGATACATTACCGCTGACCCGCTTGAAATGTTCCAGACGGTACTTTTCTTCCAGACCTTTGTACTTCTTTCCCTTTTTCATAATTTTGGTTGCCTTGGCACGGTCATATTTGGCAAAATATTTGTTCAAACGTTTAATCTGCTTGAGTAATTTGGCATGGTATACCAGAATTTCTTCCTGCCCTGCATCTGAAAAGCCTTCATCAAGGCTTTCTTTTTTACCTATTAAATTCTCAAATTTCAGTTTCACCGTGTCGTTAATAGAATTAAGGTAATTGGTTGCAGATACAAGGGCAAACACCTCTCGGGACTGGGGACTGGTGAGATCTTGCTGGCTGATCTTTATAAGATAGTTTGAAATATTCTCATTCAGATACTTAATCTTTTCCAGGCGTTGGTGCAAACCGGTTATAAGGTTCAGTTCCGGATTTTCCACATCACTTTGATCCTTATCTGTAATAAAGGGAGAAACTAACGACCCAACAACCCGTTCTGTTAAGCCAACCACACCGCTGATTTCAGCCTGAGCATTATTTATAGCTGCTGTTGGATAGGACAGTACTTTTTCATCCAGATTCAGAATAGCTGGTTTCTCAATATTCCGCAGTTTTTCCTTATCCGGGAAATAACGGATAATGGTCTTGGAAATGAATGGTGCAAAGGGAATAAAGAGTATGGTGGATACGATATTAAAAATGGTGTGGGCATTAGCGATTTGACGAGGGACATTATCTGTGGTCTGGGCCACAAGATCAGCAAATGCCGGTATCCAGAAACAGAATGCCAATACACCGACCAAGTTAAATAGAACATGACCAATAGCCACTCGCTTTGCATCCCGGGTAGCCTTCAAACCTGCCAGGAGTGCAGTTATGCAGGTACCTATATTTGCACCAAATATCAGCGGTATGCCCGCTTCCAGTGTTATGGATCCACTACTGGCCAGGGTAATGACAATGCCTGTGGTGGCACTACTGCTCTGGATCAGTGCTGTAAATATAGCGCCAGCAAGAATACCAAGAAATGGATTTTCAAAACTGGTAAGAATGCTGTTAAAGGTTGGGTCTGTTCGCAGGGGTTTCATAGTATCCGACATCACCTTCATCCCATAAAACAAGAGACCAAATCCCAGGATGACAAACCCTATATGTTTTGCTGTATCCTTTTTGGAAAAGAGGGTCATGATTGATCCTACCGCTATCAGAAGCAGTGCATAATCTGTTACTTTGAAGGCCACAATTTGTGCTGTAACAGTACTGCCAATGTTGGAGCCCAGTATTACACCAAGAGCCTGGACAAAATTGAGCAGTCCTGAATTCACAAAACTCACCAGCATCACGGTAGTGGCACTGCTGCTCTGGATGATCATGGTGATAAAGGCACCTACAAACACAGCAATGAAGCGGTTAGAAGTAAGTTTTTTCAATATAGCCCGCATACGATTCCCGGCAGTCATTTTCATACCGTCACTCATCATTTCCATTCCATAGAGAAACATTCCCAGACCACCGAAGAGGCCGACGATGATCAAAAAGAAAGAAAATCCTTCGGCATCATTACTGGAACTGCTGGCAAATAAGCTGGTAGCAAGAACCATTGGCAGGAGAAATAAAATTGAATTGATTGATTTATTTGATCGTTTTATCATGGTGATTCCTTATGTAAATAATGATTTTTAATGCACTGTCTTATTACCGGACTTACGCTGGAGATTCTACAACACAGACATACCTGCACTGACCAATAACCTTTTTTCGGGAGGCCGGTCACCTAAGAGCATCCCCGGTGAATCATAATCTGTTTTTGTGTCATAATTATCATCTTCGCAATACACCAGCGCCAATCCTGTAGAAATCAGTATGCTTTTGAAAAGAAATTTTCAACCGGTTAAATGAAACATGTTTTTTGAAATCTACGGTGTTCCATGTTTATGAGACTCGAAAATGTTTATCGAATTTAGCTTTTTTGGTTTCTCCTAATTCTCACGGTGGAATATAAGGATTATTGTAGAAAAATTTAAGGAAACAAAAAACCCCGGGTGACCGGGGCTTGATGTTTTAGAAAGTGAAATTTTATTTCAACAGAACCATCTTCTTCGTCTGCACAAACTCTCCAGCACGAATCTGGTAGAGATAGATACCAGCACTTACAGGCTTTCCATGAATGTCAGTAGCATTCCATAGGACTGATTTAAAGCCTGCTTCTTGTGTGGTATTTACAAGTTGGGTTATTTCTCTGCCCATCAGGTCGTAAATTGTGAGTGTAACCTGAGCCTGCTCTGGAAGGTCGTATCTGAGGCTTGTGATTGGGTTGAAGGGGTTTGGGTAGTTCTGATGTAGACTAAAAGTCTGAGGTATATTCTTAAATGTTAAGTCTACTTTACTCAGTTCCATGTTACCTTCAAAGGTGATATTTACAGGTTCTGATGTATATTCCCTGTACTTGAAAATCAGTTTCTCATTCACCAAGGCGCCATCAACTTCTTCTGTTCTTAAATCATCACCATAGACAGGTCCTGTCATAAGGTATCCATCTTTCAGTATTTCCATCTCACCTACTAAAAGTCCACTCTCTGTAGTAATACTAATCATATCACCAATAGTGTAGTCTACATTTTCGAAGGCTACAGTACCATTTACAAACATGAATACATTCGTTTTGATAATATCTGGGTTGATTTTTCTTGGTGCAGTGTTTGTCACTACTGCAGTTGGTTCAGGATACTGAAAGTTTTCTACGGCTTCATTTACTTTTACCCAGTATCCATAGCTGTTATTCAGTGAAGTAAGTGTATTCAAAAACGGAAGCCCATTTGGGTCAAATAATGTTGCACCTGATTCATCAAACCCAGTGACGTACACAAGGTTGCCACTTTCAATTAATTCGGCAAATGCCAACTCAGGCGTATTGCTTTCCTGAAGCCAGTATCCAAGCATATTCCAGTCTGCCATTAAATCAACAGTAAACTCATTGGAAATACCATACCCCTGTTGCAAAAGTTCCGTGCCTGTGTTTACCTTTACCCAGTAGCCTGTCCCCGGCTCAATAGCTGTCAATGTATTTAAAAATGACAGACCCAATGGGTCAAAAAAGACAGCTCCTGACTCACCGAAACCTGTCACATATATCAGGTTTCCATTGGAAATTAAATCCTCAAACACCTCAATGGGTGAATTGTTCTCAATCTCAATATCAAAGGACATAAGGTTCCAACCTGTCGAAAGACTCAATGCATCTTCAAAAGAATCTGAATTGACACAACCAGGGAAATCAACCACAAAAAGGCCGTTTGATCTATCAGAAACATAAATGTTACAGCTTTCAGTGAATGGATAGACACCCCAGACCCCACCAAACAATTCATTCTCTCCCAGGTATGAATCAAAATATCCCGCCAGAAAAGGTTGGTAGGGATCAGATATATCCACAATTTGCAGGCCAAAAACATAATAACTGCAGTAGAGGTAATTATCCCGTACAAAAACATTATGAACTGTAAGATTTTCTGCATCTGCAGCGGTCCATTCTGATACGAGATTAATATTATCAAAATCCTGTATATCCCAGATTTTCACATGTCCCCCGGCAATTTCATCAGCAGTAATGAGATAATTACCGTCTTCAGTGAGCCAGCATGCATGAGCTTTTCCGGGATATGTCCAACTGGCTACAGTAGTAGGATTTGATTTATCTGAAATATCAATAATGTACATTGTACTGCTGTAAATCCCTGCTCCGTAAGCATAATTGTCCCGGACGTACACATCATGGAGATATTCTCCAGTCCATGTCCCTGCCAAAACGGGTGCAGCAGGATTTGAGAGGTCAAGAATATGCATGTCCCCAAAAGATGCATTTGTACCAACCACATAAAGATATCCATCTGCCTGGAAAATATTGTGTACACTGACTCCCTCATCATTGTCACCGGTCCAGGTTTCTACAAGGACTGCCTCCTCCGGTGAAGATATATCCACAACCTGAATGCCCTGTTGCGCCTCCGTACACACATACATGTAATCCTGGTACGTTTTTATATCGCGCCAGGTGGATTCCAAACCAGAAACAAAGGCTACTTCTTCCGGTTCAGATGGATTGGTTGTTACATCCACAATTGAAGTGCCAGTGTTTGATCCTACTAAAGCATATTCTATTCCATTGCTGGCTGCATATCCCCATACATCGTTGAGGCCCTGTTCATATGTCAGGTGGCCAACGAGTTCAGTATTGAAATTCTGCATGAGAACAGTTACAGTAGCTGTATCTGGTTCTGAATCGTATGCCCCGTCATTCACAACAAGAGTAAACATGAAATCGGTTGTATCTTCAACCTGGGGAGAAAGAAAGGTTGGATTTGTTTCCGCTGGATCTGATAAAATGATTGTTCCATCTAAGGATGTCCACAGGAAAGTAAACGTTCCTGTGGTGGAGGGGTCATAGGAATGAGATCCATCTAGGGTGACTTCTATATCTTCGATAACTGTTTGATCAGTTCCAGCATTGGCAACAGGTGGAGTGTTCTCCAAGACTGTTACCAGAATTGAATCGGGCCCGGAGTCAAATTCTCCATCATTCACAACCAAAGAGAATAGGTATTCTGTCGGTTCGTCAACTTCCGGAGCAGTAAAGATGAGGCTATCATCAGTTACACCTGAATACTCATTGATGCCTTCAGGGATTGACCAGGCGAATGACAAATTGAAACCGTCGGGGCTGTAAGAACCAGAACCGTCAAGCACAGCCTGGATCCCTGCGGCTACCCCGAAATCTTCTCCTGCAACGGCAACGGGAAGATTTGGCATAACGATAACATTAACAGTATCTGGGTCAGATTCAAATTCCTCATCATTCACAACCAGCTTAAACCCATACTGTGTGGATTCACTGACTCCTGGCGCTTCAAATGTGGGATATTGAGTGTCTTCATTCACTAGTGAAATCCCATCCAGGGATTCCCAGTCATAAGCTAAAATGTCCAGGTCAGGATCAAACGAACCTGAGCCATCCAGGATCACCACTGTTGGAGAAAATAGGGGTGCACCTGTCGTATCATTCACGCCAGCCTGCCTTAATTCGAAGACCGTTTGATCTTCACCTGCATCCGCAAAGGGAGTTTGATTTAAAAAGGCATTGGCCATTGGTGTGACTAGTAACTTTAAAGTGTTGATTGCACTACTAAAAAGAGATAGGGTGGATCCATCCCAACTTGCAAAAGCAGGATTTGCAAACCCCTCGCCGGTTACCATATTGATATCCACGAATGTTTCACCAAATGCATCTTGAAGTTGGCAGGATGTCATTAAGTTCGACCAGCCAGTATTATCCCAGGTTACTTGTACAATTTCGTCTTCGGGATATTGCAATTGGATATCCCAGACATGTTCCACCAGATCATCTGCAGATCCATTGAGGATTTGGGTGTAATACCGGTCCTGCTGCCAGCTTAAGGCTGCATCAAAAGATGGGGGAGGTGGTGGTGGTGGTGCATATCTGTCACCATCCCAGTCATCATTTTCCTCATCATAACCATCCGTGGCTTCAGGTTTAAAACCAAACCGTAAAACGTAGGGTATGGGATTTCCGTTTACTTCGTCACCGGAAACGGTCAAAGAAACTACAAAATCAGGATCTGAACGTGACCGTGTTCCGGGAGGATCATTCTTCTCATGAGATTCGCCCAAAAGAACCATAAGAGGAACAAGCATTACCACAAAAACTGAAAAAGCCGGAATTTGTAATTTTTGATTCATGATTTAAAAATGGCAGAATAAATTCTGAAGAAAATTACCGCTAATACTATTCCGAAAACAGTATCATAAAAATAATGCTGTTTCGCCAGGAATGTAGATATCGCAATTAATAATGACCAGCTCCAAAACACCCACCGAAGATTCCTTTTTTCTTTTCCAATCAGCAAACTGATTAATGAACTTATTGCGACATGTAAAGAAGGAAACGCATTGATATCCATGTAGTTCATGATGACTATATCATAAAATATTTGAAAAGGATTTTCAGTTATATGACTGTGAATTATTTTGTTATGAACAGGCCAGATCAGGTAAACCAGGTACGAAAAAAAACAGAGGGACATGAGCAGGATGTTTATCATTTTTATTTTATTTTTGTCCTGTGTGGAGTGCCCGAGCGTGAGCAGGATGAAATAATAAGAATAGTAGGGAATGATCATCCAGTCAATGAATGGAATCTGTGTATCGATCCAATAAAATTTCTCCGGCGGATCAACCGTTCCCCGCAGTGCCGGGATAAGAAAATACATGCTAAGTGCTATCCAGAATGGCCAGAAATTTTTAACTGACAACACTGCGGATGTGATAATTTTATTCCACACTGTTCAAGTCAAATTAGTTGCAAGCTCTAAAGTACAAGTTGATCCCGAAGAACGGCCATTAATTAACTATGGTCCTTTATAATTCTTTTTTCCTAACTCATTTTTATAAACCTGCATATGGAGTTTAAGTCAGATAAAAGTACCCCGGACAGGATTCGAACCTGTGGCCTACAGCTTAGAAGGCTGTTGCTCTA
>CAJWIT010000026.1 GCA_913041945.1 uncultured Fidelibacterota bacterium | reverse complement strand
AAGCAGAAGAGGAACTAGCAGCAGCAAAGGCGTTATTAGATAAATTAAGAGACAAAGCAAAAGCAAAAGTCGAAGCAGAAAAAATAAGAGAAGTGACGGATGAAGCAAAAAGAGCAAAAGAAGAACCAAAAAAAGCAAGAGAAGTGGCGGAGGGAGCAAAAAGAGCAAAAGTAGAAGCAGAAGAGGAACTAGCAGCAGCAAAGGCGTTATTAGATAAATTAAGAGACAATGCAAGAGCAAAAGTCGAAGCAGCAGAAGTATCAGAAGCAATTGCGGCGGCAGCAGCGGAAGAAGTGGCGGAGGAAACAAAAAGAGCAAAAGTAGAAGTAAAAAAAGCAAGAGCAGTAGCAACAGGCTCTCCCCAGGAAAAAATTACTGCATTAGAGTCAAATACTTCCAGGCTTTCAAATGCAGAAATAAATAAATTAGTGGAAGGCGGATTATTAACTAAAAAGCAAGGTAAAGCTGCTAAAAGATTTTTTAATTCAAGAGGAACGGAAGTAGCAGAAGTTATTCGAGAAAATCAAAGGCTTATTGAAGATTTAATGGATGATCTAAATAAAATTGTTTCTCAACGTCGGACAGCTAAAGTAAAACTAAAAGATGGAAGTACAATGAAAGTCGATGCAACAACGGCTGTGATGTTGCTGTATGTTCATGGCGCATTAAATCAAAATAACAGAGTTAAAATGGCACAAATTCTTACACAAGACAAGGCGGGATTCACAAAAATGGTGAACTTTTCAACCAAGCAAGGAAAAATGAGTTCCGATGACCATAAATTATCCAACATTTCTAATAATAAACTTTGTCCACCCTACCCGGAATGTATTGAAGACTTTATTGGGGAACAGGATACTTCTGGGTGCGAATAATTATTTCTACTTCTTGACCATTCGTTCCCACGAATTCAACTCAACGCATATTTCTGTCAGAAAATAACTAAAAATATTACTTGTGTTAAGGGATCTATTATTAAGGAATAAAATATTTATTTTTTCAGTTTATGGTTTGTTTTTTGGTTTCCTTTTTTCACAAGATTTTCAATATCCACCGGGATGGCATGAATTATTCAGTGATTCCGGATGGACGCTTATCACAAAGAAAGAGCGGATCAGAGTATTTGAGAAACCAATTCTCGCTTCACCAATCTCTGCATTTCGGGTCGAATTAGTTACACCAGCGTCCACGGAAGCGCTATTGAATGTTGCCTGGGCAGCGGATCAATATCCGGAGACCCTCTCCAGTGCCTATATAGTAAAAGCGGGGTTTAATCATCGAAACAGTGCTCAGTATCAACAGGGATGGCAGATTATGGATATTCCCTTTTTAGCACCGCGGTTGTATCAATTTGATCACATTCGTCATCTGTCCAGAATTGAATGGATAAGCACTCAGTTTGACCAGCAGGAAAATTTTCCAGAACAATTAATTATTCCACCGGTGAACTTTGGGAGTTGGGAAGTTTTGGAATTTGACGGAGAAAATAAATTGATTTATAGAGTATGTACCAATCCAGGGGGGAGTGTTCCGTCCTGGATTGTAAGGAAAACCAGCAGAAATTATATTCCGGATATGCTATTAGAACTGGAAGAAGCAGCCTTAAATGGAGTTGTGGAAAAATAATAATAAATGTCAGTAATAACAATTGTTGGAATCACCCTTGGAGTTCTGATTGCTGTGTGTATCACATGGCTTGGATTTCCAGGAACTTTTCTCATTGCTATCGTGTCCCTGATTTGGGGTTGGATGACCGGTTTTTATTCAATTACGGTTGGAGTTATTTTGGCATTATTCGGAGTTTCCATTCTCCTTGAGATTATGGAATTAGTATTGGGTGGGCTTGCGGCCCGGTATTACGGAGCCAGCAGGCGGTCCGCTGTCTGTGCCATTATCGGCGGGATTCTTGGAACGATCATTGGTGCTGGAGTTTTGTTTTTAATTGGGGCATTTGTGGGACTATTTTCAGGTTCGTACCTGGGTGCTTTTCTCAGTGAAGCCGTATCAGGAAAATCAATTTCGGAATCAAGCCAGGCTGCCCTGGGTACTGTTTTAGGGAATGTGGCCGGAAAAGGACTCAAATCAACAGCAGTCATTTTCATGGGAATTTGGATAGGTACACTCGTAACACCATAACTCAACTAATTGAATAGCAGGAGGGAGAGGAATGAAGTCATTTCACAAAGAACTCTGGTTTGAGATCCCGACCCGGATGGATTTTATAAATATCAGCGAGAATGTTCAATCAGCTGTTACTGACAGCGGTATACAGGAAGGCCTTTGCCTTGTGAACGCCATGCACATTACTGCATCGGTATTCATCAATGATGATGAACCTGGGCTTCATCGTGATTACAAGAGATGGCTGGAAGAACTGGCTCCTCATGAACCTATTTCGAAGTATGACCACAACCGAACGGGAGAAGATAACGGGGATGCCCATCATAAACGACAAATTATGGGGAGAGAGGTGGTGGTGGCAGTCACCGAGGGACGGCTTCATTTTGGCACCTGGGAGCAGATTTTCTATGGAGAATTTGACGGACGAAGGAGGAAAAGAGTTTTGGTAAAAATCATTGGAGAATAATATGGAAAATCTTAAAGGCAAATCTGTGTTGGTTACTGGAGCATCAAAAGGAATCGGCTCCTACATTGTAAATACACTGGCCAAGGAAGGTTTGAACATCATCTGCGTAGCTCGTTCTGAAGATGAACTGAATAAAGCAAAATTGAAAGTGGAAGAACTTGGCAGCAGTGCTTATGTATTTCCATTTGACCTGCAAAATATCAAGCTTATTCCTGAGTTGATTAATGATATAAGATCTGAAATTGGAGAAATTGATATTCTGGTGAACAATGCTGGCATAGAGATGTACAGAAAATACGAAGATTATTCTGCCAGGGAATTGAATTCAATTCTGGCGGTAAACCTCCATGCACCTATGGAATTGACCCGACTGCTCCTGCCGGGGATGCTGGACCAGGGAGCCGGGCACGTGGTAAACATCGCTTCTTTGGCGGGATGCAAGGGTGTTGCATACAATGCAATTTATTCTGCAACGAAAGCAGGAATGATCATGTGGAGTGAAGGACTCAGGCAGGAACTAAAGGGAACAGGAGTAGGTGTTTCCACGATCAAGCCGGGATACATTTCTGAAGCGGGGATGTTTCACAATTCAGGACAGGAGGCGCCAAAACTGCTGGGAACTTCCCCTCCGCAAGCAGTAGCTGATGCTGTTATTAGGGCAATAAAAGGCAATAAAGCCGAACTTATAGTAAATAAGGGCCCCATTAAGCCTTTGCTGGCGTTGAACGTTTTTACCCCGGTTTTTGGCGATTCGTTAGTACGCTGGTTTGGAGTTCAGGAGTTGAGCGCCAAACGGGTTACGTAAATATAATCTGGTGAATTGGGTTTCATTCGGAGGAATTCCATAGCTATGGTTAACGATCCTGCGGTAAATTCTGGTAAAGTTGAGGTGCCAAAATGAAAGAACAGGAAATAGGATTTATTTCAAAATATTTTGGGAAAATAAACGTAGGCGCTATTGACCTTACCACAGGAAAACTGAATACCGGTGATGTTATTCATATCCAGGGTCATACAACCGATCTTGAGGAAACAATAACATCCATGCAGATAGAACACGCTTCAGTATCTGAAGCGAAAGCCGGGGACAGCATCGGTTTGAAAGTGAGTGAGAAAGTCAGGCGGGGTGATAAAGTCTTCAAGGTACTGGAAGATTGACCGGTTATTTCAGAATAAAATCCTTTAACTCTTTATAGCCTAAAAACCCTTTTTCGCAGGCGATTTTCATAGTGCTTGAATAGGGAACCCGCTCAAACAGCGGGTCTGTTCCCTGAGTTGTATCTCCATCCTTTACGACCCTCAGCGTATCCCCCAAAATCCAAACTGGTTTATTCATTCTCTCCGCATACCCGGCCAAAGAACCTGAGCCACGCTTGTTGATAAAAAATCCCTCCCCCAGCAGATCGCAGCCAAGGAGCACAACGTCAGCTTCTTTTATTCGTTTATGTACTGAATTATCTTCTATTATCTCAACAGCTAATCCATTCTTTTTCAGAATACTAGCAAAGAGTTCTCCTTCATGAGCTGGTGCGGATCTCATGCAGAGAATTTTTAAGTCCTTCCCTGAATCGTGTGCATACCGTATGGCACTTTCTACCATAGTTGAATTACTGATGGTTAACACGGTTCCTGAGGCGGGCAAATGATTTCCGCCAATTCGAGCAATCGCCTGCTGGTTTTCATCTATGGATGACAAAAGGTCATTGAGTATGTTTTGCAGGATTGTTGGTTCCTGTACAGTTTGAACCGTATTCCATAAATTGTAAAAAACTCCCATTGCGTTAAATTGGTTTTTTAACTGTTTCGCTTCGTTGATGACTTGCTGTACTGCTGTTTCATCCGGGTAAGAGAGGAATAATTGAAGAGAATCTCTGAAAATGGATGTTGCTCCCCGGGTATTGTCTGACAATAGCTGATGTATTGCGGGCATGCAGGAATTTACCCGTGTTCATTGGAAATTATTCAGGAATAAATTCTGTGTCCTGGATCACACCCCGTTTGACATTTACGTGCAATCTTATTAACATTATGGGTAGCTTTATTGAATGAATGAACCTATTTGATCATATTATCCCGCATACTGCACATATATATGCATCAAGAACATCCAAAATTCATAAGGGAAGATCCTTTATGAACATCCGAATATTTGCCATTTCCGCCATACTCTTGTCGGGACTGTTTTCGTGGGGAATAGCCCAGGATCCTTTTTACCTTGAGGATTTAAATCCAAGTTCAGAAACCTATGGACAACTTGTTAGCCCTGCTGACTTTTTAGGTGATATCTGCATTGTCTTTTTTGGGCATGAATCCTGAGGGTCGTGCAGAAGCCGGTTCGGCTTCCTGAACAGCATTTATCTTGATTTGGTCTCCCAGGACATTTTGGATGTCCATGTCATCGGTGTTGGCAAGGACCAGTACAATGAATATCTCGATCAAATGGTTGAGGGGCGAATACTTCCATGGACGGAAGATTCACAGAGTGAGGGATATCCTGTTTGGACAGATTGGGAAGCCGGCCAGAGAGATGTATATTTTTTAAACAGGAACAGTATCGTTGATACCACCTTTAATATCACTCCCTATGATCCTGGAAATCCGGATGATTACACCTACATTATGAACCTGATCCTGGAGTTGAGAAATGAAACGGGTCCAACAGATATTACTGTTTCGTATAACATAGGCTGGAACATGGTGGGCCTACCATTAGAGGTAGAAGATGCTTCATACGGCACGCTGTTTTCCGATGCTGTTGATGGGACGCTTTACGGATATGAGGGCACATACTATGGCTCTGATGTGCTTGAAATGGGGAATGGCTACTGGCTGGTATTTACCAATGACGGTTCTGCTGACATCAGCGGAGAAGCAATTACCAGCCTCACAATTAGTTTATCTGAGGGCTGGAACTTGATTACAGGCATATCATCTCCAGTTCCTGTGGAATCAATTAGTGATCCCGGCAGCATTATCGTATCGGGAACTATTTACGGCTATGGCGGCACTTACTACAATACTGATGCTATTGAGCCCGGGAAAGGCTACTGGGTTAATGCTTTTGCAGATGGAGAGATAACATTGTCTTCCACAGCTCTTGCCACAAAGACAGTAGAACCGGTAAACCATCTTGAAGGTTCAAATACTCTTGAACTCTCTAATGGAATTCACTCATCTACACTCTACTTCGGCAAGGATGTGGCTGAAGAACATAGAAACAGCTACAGTTTGCCTCCCACATTCCCGCACATGGCATTTGACGCCCGCTTTGCAGGAAACATGAGCTACACCAAGGATATGGGTGAAATAAGTATAATAAACACGAATTCAAGACTTACTCTTAACTATTCAGTGAACCTTGATCCTGGAGAGCACCTGGAATGGGTTTTTACGACAAACAGTGGAAAAGAGCATATCCTCAACGGAACAGGAGAGATTACTCTGCCCCCAGAAACAAAAGGGATGAGCCTTGAAAAGAGAGCTATTTTTCCTGATGTATATGCACTGCATCAAAACTATCCTAATCCATTCAATCCTGTGACAAAAATCACATATCAATTACCTAAAGAATCGTATGTTGTGATTACCATATACAACCTGGCAGGTCAGAAAGTTACCACTTTGGTTGACGGTAGAAGATCTGGTGGTTTTCATGCAGTGGGCTGGTATGGGAAGAAAAGTAATGGTGAATCAGTTGTGAGTGGATTATATTTTTTCCGAATAGAAACAGAAAATTTTTCTAAAACATTAAAAATGTTGTTATTAAAATAATCACTTGAAGAAATTTACATAATGAAGGTTATAATGAAGCGAATCCTGACACCAGTGTTTATATCGATCCTGCTGGTAAGTATAAACCTTTTTGGAAACGAAAATACACAGTCTGAAACAATTGATTATGATATCAAATTAATATTGTCAGGAAGAGATTTTGACTGGCCGGATTGGCAGATGTTTCAAGGTGACAGGGATATAACCGATTTACTCAATATGGCGACTACGGCTCCGATACCGGACGGAACCATGTATTTACATGCTGATATACCTGATAGCATTCTTGATGCGGGTCCGGTGGCTGCAACCATTTTCTACGGCTATGGGGCAAGCTGGGGTTTCAGTGATGCCTATTTCTTGGGTACAACTGGTTATGAGAATACTTTTGAGGCATCTGTACCTACTCCAGGGAGCGGTCAATTTGATATCGGTGTGCAGGCAACGTTAACGTATGAAGGTGTTGAGGCAACGGTTTCCCAGGGACCCTATAATTCAGCCAATTCAGATCCTGCCCCATATTATCTTTCGGTTGGTGACGAGCCATCAGGCGATCAGGATGGAGGTTCCAATTTTGATATTGTGGATGTTGGTATCAGTTTTACTGATGAGATGGTGTTTGTGAAATTAACCAATGCCGGCGGCGGGTTTCCCGTAGGTGGTTTTTTTGGCCCCTGGAATATATATTCTGTAGGTTTCTTAAACCCGGAGGATGAAGATCAAACCCTCTTTGGATTGGCCTATTGCGATGGTGGCTTTGGGCTGTTTTACCCTGGAATTTGGAAATTTCAGGTAGGATCTGATCTTCCTGTACAAATTGGGGAGATAAACTACTCAATTAGTGGAAATAATTTATATATGTCTGCCTATTGGAACGATATTTTTTCTGATCCAGATTTTGGTTCGTGGCCGAATGAGTTCGAAATCTTAGGAATGGCTGGGATTACAATAGAAGCAAGTTTAACTGAACAGGTTTTTGCGGATCAGACACCACCAGCTATTTTCAATCCTAGTATTCAGTCATTTACTATTGGAGAAAACACTCCTCCATCCCTTTCTAATCACGGTTTTGAGATCACAGGTGATTCAGAGGGATTATATGATGTGGCATTCTATTGCAGTTACCTGGATGAGGATAATCATTTTCCACTTTTGTCTCAGCTTTCAGTTGATGGTGAGATTATCGAAACAATGAGCAGTGCTGATCATAATTATGCTGATAGTTCCATTTTTTCAGTACAGACTGCGCTGGCACCTGGGAACCATACTTATGAAATGTCATTTTCGGATGGCATGAGTGATATAGGTACAGGGGAGATCTCTTTTGTCGTTGGTTCTACAGAAGAAACGGAATATGCTTTTACCAATTTACCAGGTTGGAATATGGTAGGGTTATCCGTAGGTGTTGAAGATGAAAATGTATCAATAATTTTTCCTGAAGCCATAGATGGAACATTATACTCCTTCGACGGGTCTTATGTTCTGGAAGAAAACCTTGTAAATGGTCAGGGATACTGGCTGAGATTTGATAATGCTGGAAGTACCACTATCAGTGGCACTCCAATCAATGAACTCACCATCACTTTAAGTGAAGGGTGGAATATGATCTCAGGAATTTCCACCCCGGTGAGCGTTGATGTTATTATTGATCCTTCCGGATTGATCATTCCAGGAACGGTCTATGGTTTTAATGGATCGTATTTCTCAGAATCAACAATTGAAACGGGATATGGCTATTGGCTCAGAAGCGGAGGCGACGGAGAAATTACACTTTCTGAATCTGGAAATTCACGAAAGATGGTTAGGGTATACCTGCCTGAAAGTGCAAACACCCTGCGCGTAAACGGTCAAACACTTTATTTTGGTGTAGATATCCCACATCATGATCGGTTAAGCTACAGCTTACCTCCAAAGCCGCCGGCAGGCGCCTTTGATATGCGTTTCGAAGGGGATTGGAAATACACAGGGGAATCTGGTACAATGGAACTCATGGCGAACAGTGATTATGTGAACATGGAATATGTTATCCATGATGATGAAATTTGGGAATTATCAGATTCCAAAAACAGCTCCATCTACAATTTAACCGGTTCCGGCACATTGATTATTTCAGGAAACAGTACTGAGTTTTCTCTTAGAAAAGCATCATCCCTGCCTAGTCAATATTCGCTTTCACAAAATTATCCCAATCCGTTCAATCCTGTGACATTCATCACATACACAGTCCTTGAAATGTCGTATATTGAGATCTTAATTTATAATCTGGCAGGACAAGCAATAAATGAGCTTGTCTCAGAAATGAAGGCGTCTGGACAGTATAGTATTTCCTGGGATGGGACAGATAATCTGGGTAACCCCGTTGCAAGCGGTGTCTATTTTTATACGTTTCATGGAAATAGATTTTCAGATATGAAGAAAATGATTCTCATGAAGTAATTATAAGTAAACAGGTATAAAACAAATGATAATAACATCCAAATATTCACTGCGGATATTTCTTTTATTTTTCACGTTAGCTGTCGGGATAGGACAGGTCAGCCAGGAAGGAACACCCTACAGTTTTGATCATAAACTCAGTGGGGCTGTACCCGTGATGCGAATGCCCGAAGTAGATGTGGAGGCCCTGCTCCTGGAAGATGAGAATCGCCCGTCTGGCACCCCTTTCCGCTATGGGGCGACGCTTCCACTCAACCTTTCGCTGGACAACCCCGACGTATGGGAAACATTACCAAACGGAGATAAATTATGGCGGATGCAGATTGAAAGCGCTGGTGCTTTTGCAATCAGCCTCGTGTTTAATCGATTTTTTCTTCCGCCGAAAAGCACTTTTTTTGTATATAGCCCCGATAGAAAAACGGTGTATGGAGCATATACAGAATTGAATAATAATCCGGACAATATTTTTGCCACTCCACTTATTCCAGGGGATAAAATCATCCTTGAAATAGTCACTTCTCCCAATGGAGAGCAACTAGAGCTTTCTCAGGCTGAATTGATTCATGATTATCGTGATATCTTAAACTTTTTTGAAACAGCCAGGGATAGGAGCTGTGGTGAAAATGTTGCTTGCCCGGATGCCGATCCTTATGAAGAACAGATCGATGCAACTGCCTGGCTGCTTATGGGAAGTTGGCTGTGCTCTGGTGCAATGATAAATAATGCTAATTATGACCTGACGCCCTATTTTCTTACTGCCTGGCATTGTGTGGATGACTTGAGTCCAGGGATATTTAAATTCTATTTTAATTATGAAACACCTGGATGCAGCGGCAACAACGCTTCATATGGTTCCTATGCCTACGGTTCAATCCTGCGTGCAAGCTCAGATGCTAATACGTATCCAATGGATCCGGATTTTGCACTTCTTGAAATAACCGGAAATGTTTATGAGTCCTGGAATGTGTTTTACTCTGGTTGGAACAGGAGTTATGCTGCACCACTGATTTCCTGTGGGGTCCATCATCCTGGGGGTGATCCCAAAAAGATTAATTATGATGATGATTATGCTGGTAACTCTGGAGGTATTAATTGGCAGGATGTCGGATATTCCCCTCCAGGTTCACATTGGAGCGTTGCCTGGGATGAGGGAGGAACGGAGGGAGGTTCTTCTGGCTCGTCAGTATTTGATAATGATGGAAGAATAGTTGGCCAGCTCAGCGGCGGAGGTGGAGCGTGTGTAACTGGTGATAATACATATTACGGAAAGTTTAGCCGATCCTGGGATAATGGAAGCAGTTCTTCTACAAGATTGAAAGACTGGCTGGATCCAGATAATACTGGTGTTTCAAGCATTGATGGCACCTATGACGGGGCTCCTGCAAATCCAGAGATCACGGTGACATCACCCAACGGTGGGGAAGATTGGGAAATAGGTTCAACAAATCTCATCACATGGTCAAGTACAAATGCAGGGAATTATGTAAAAATTGAGTTGTTTCTCAGCGGAAGTTTTTATGCAACCATTGCACCTAGCACCTACAATGGTGGATATTATAACTGGTCCATTCCGGCGGGGCTTGACCCGGGATCAAATTATAAAGTAAAAATAATGGACACAAGCGATCCATCAACGTATGACGACAGTGACAGTTATTTTACTTTATCCGGGGATATAGCAATCACTGTTGATTATATATCCGGCTGGAATATGGTCGGGCTTCCTCTTGTTGTTGAAGATGCAAATGTATCAACTGTTTTTCCTGAAGCTATAGGTGGGACTTTATACTCTTTTAATGAGGGGTACACACTTGATAGTACACTGTGGCAGGGAGAGGGTTATTGGCTGAGATTCAACAATATTGGGAGTGCCACCATTTATGGAATTCCAATAACTGAACTTACTATCAGTTTAAATGAAGGATGGAACCTGATCTCCGGAATTTCCTCAACCATTGGATTGGAAAATATCATTGATCCTTCTGGAATAATTGTGGAAGGCACTCTCTATGGTTATAATGGTACATACATAAGTCCTGAAAATCTTGTGGCAGGAGAAGGCTATTGGCTCCGGACCAATGCTGCCGGGGATATAACTTTAACCAGCACACGGCAATCAGCAAAGGCCATACCGTTTTTGAATCACCTGGAAGGTTCCAACATTTTAGAATTTACTAACGGCATTCATTCAGCCGCGCTTTACTTTGGCAAGGATGTACCAGAAGGAGAGGAGCTGAGCTACAGTTTACCTCCTGTATTCCCGCAAATGGCATTTGATGCCCGTTTTACTGATGACATGAAGTACACCCTGGATACAGGTGAGATCAGTGTGATAAACACACATTCAACCCTTACGGTGCACTATGCAGTGAACATGATAGCAGGAGATGGTAAAGAGTGGGTTCTTACCACCGAAAATGGAGAGGAACATATTATAGAAGGGACAGGGACGATAACCTTCACCGGAGATATAAATGGAATGACCTTGTCACAAAAGGTCGGTGTTATTCCTGATGTGTATACACTCCACCAGAATTATCCAAATCCGTTTAATCCTGTGACAACACTCAGGTATGATCTTCCAGACGAAAATCATATAACATTAACAATATATGATCTTAACGGAAAAGAGATAAACCAATTAGTGAATACAAATCAGCCTGCAGGGCACAAGTCAGTTCAATGGAATGCTACTGACATGCATGGCAAGCCAGTAAGTGCAGGAGTCTACCTTTACCAGATTCGTGCTGGTGAGTTTGTGCAGACAAGGAAGATGGTGCTGTTGAAGTAAATTATTTGAGTAAATGGATGGCTTCACACACATCAAATTACAGTTAATCTTCTATAGGTTTAAAGCCCGTGTTCTCAAGTGAATACGGGCTTTTTTTTATACATTGATGAATAAGTATAAACTTATCATTCAGGGGGAAACAGGGATCTTTACAGGGTTTTTTAAAAGTCCTGGTATATTTTTCCCCTCAAAACTGAATGTGATAATTACAAAAGGGGATACCGGTTTATTTCTTGATAAAGTAATTTATGACACAGAGGAGATCGCTAATCTTGAGGGGACCAATGTGGAATTCCATTATTTGTTACATAATGAAATTCTTGTGAGTTTAATGCAGTCAGGCCTTGAAGCAAGAAAGGGAAAAGGGACCAGAAGCCCGGTGAGCTTGGATGTGAAAAAAGAAATAATGAAAACGAGCTTGGATGTCTTTTTTGAAAATAAACACTGAGATAACTCGTATATTTGGATCAGAGAATATTATATGATGGGAAAAATTTGGTTTATCTTATCCCTGGTTGTTGTGATCGGGTATATCCTTTACAGGAAAAAACTAAAACAAATGAAGGACTGATGTTTTAACGCATTGCTGCCGTTAACCATTTTCTTTTTTCCAGCTCATACATATTTGAATTGTAATTTAATCCAGGGACTCCACATATTATGTGTGGACTAATTAAAATATTTTACAGTAAAATGCACATGCTTGTGAATAAGAATTTCATTGGATATCCCTCCCATATTCAGCCTATTTGTTGAATAGGTTCGCATAATCAGTAATCTTTTGATCCAATATTTAGTCGTTTATGTATGATTTAATTTTTAACGATCAGAATCTTGGTGACACCGGTTCACCAAAATATTTTGATTCATCTGAGCATTTAGTTCCCATTTCAGCAATGGACAAAAGGGTGGTAAAACCGTCCGGCATGTTTACTATAAAACTGGAGCTTGGAGAATTTGTGCAAGAGCATCCAGACAGGAATGTATATGATGCTTCCCAGGGAGATGGGGGTTTCAGCCTGGGTGGCATTCCCCCTGAGGAACTTACAGAGGCGCTGTTAAGGTATCTTCCTCAAAGTCGATCAACTAAATATGGCAATCCAATCGGCCGTGAAGATGTTCGTGAAGCGGTTTTCCATAATTACTATGGTTTTGATGCCCATACAGGCCTTACCCCAGATAACATTATTTTTGGTGATGGGGGCAGGGATATGCTTCAAAAATGGTACCAGCTGATTGTAAGCAATGCGAATCGTTGTGGGGATATTGTACTTGTTTCTGCCGCTCCATGGGGATCGTATGCGCAGGGGACGTATATCAATGGCATCAATACACTCATGGCACCCGGTACTCCGGAGAACGGATTTAAGTTTACCGTTGAAGCGATAGATGTGTCTCTGGAATTTGCTTTAGCAGACAATCGAAGAATTTCAGGCATTATTTTCACCAGTCCGGATAATCCAACGGGGAATTATTCCAGTTATGATGAATTAATCAATTTGATTGAATACAGCGTTGAAAAAGGGATTACACATATTCTTGTTGATCTCATCTATCAGGTGGTTACGGATCCGGAAGTTGGATGTTACGATGTTAACAAATTATATAATGCCCTCTCAAAGGAAGCAAAACAATCAGTTATATTTATGGATGGACTGACTAAAGCTTCAGGAGGTTCTAATCTTCGCAATGCTCATATGGTCGTTGGAAATGACCATTGGGTTCATTTGTTAAAAGGATTGGCAACCCATACGGTTCTCCCCAATGCTTTGGGAGAGGCTGCAGCTCTTGAAATTTATGGGCAAGAGAATCCAACAGACCATCCCTGGGTAAAACGCGTCACGGACCCAACAGCACAAAGCCGGGCATTTGTCCGTGAACGGTTCCAGAAGCTGGGATATAAATTTATTTGTGACCAGGGTTATTACGCCTTTATCAATATTTGGCCTTATTTAAGGAAAGCAATTCCGGAAGGAATAACAATTGCTGATGGTCAGGGTGGCCAGAAAAACCGGATTGATACAGCCGAAGATTTAAAAACCTATTTAACCACCAAATGCGGTGTAGCAATCATACATGGTACTGTATTTAAACAGCCTCATTTTATTCGTTTTTCATATGCTAATGATCCTGTATATACTGAAGGCGCAATTCAACGATTGCATGATAGTGTAACAGCCCTTGAATAATTTTTCCAGTTTTAATATTTCTTTTTCAGTAAATTCAATAAAATGAACACACTGTTCTTCTACTTTTTTTTAGCATTAGGCGTTTCATTCCTCTGTTCTCTTTTAGAATCAATAATATTATCTATTACCCATTCCCATGTAGCTGTTCTTGCAAAGACAGGCAGCCAGGCCGGTCGTTTATTGGAGAATATGAAAGAAAATATCAACAAACCGTTGGCTGCTATTCTCACTGTGAACACAGTGGCAAATGTTGTTGGTGCTGCCGGTGTGGGAGCCCAGGCAATGAAGCTGTTTGGAAGTGAATGGGTTGCCATCCTTTCTGGACTCTTAACTTTATGTATCCTTATTTTTTCAGAGATTATCCCTAAAACTCTTGGGACAGTCTATTGGAGATCTCTTGCAGGTCCGGCTGTGTACATGATAACAGGGCTTATTTATATGACATATCCATTTGTTTTTCTCTCCAATTATTTTTCCAAGATCTTCACTTCGGCAAATCATCAACAGAAAGTATCAAGGCAGGAAGTGGTTGCAATGGCAGAGATGGGCGAAGATGAGGGATCCATCAGGGAGAAAGAAAGTGATATAATAGAAAACCTGTTAAACTTAAACGATGTTGTTGCTGAGGATGTGATGACGCCGCGATCTGTTGTTTTTGCGCTTCAAAAAGACAGCACGGTGGGTGATGTGGTAGAAGAACATACGCCAATTGCTTTTTCGCGGATTCCTATTTTTGATAAAGACATGGATGATATTCTTGGTTTTGTTCACAGATATGATTTAGTGAATAAGCAGGCGGAAGATCAGTTTCATATTAAAATGAAGGATATTTCAGAACCAATTCATACGGTTAAGCAGGAGGATTCTATCGCATCAATTTTGGATGAATTTGTTCGGCGACGCCAGCAAATATTTATGGTTATTGACGAGTTCGGGACAACAACAGGGCTTATTACATTGGAAGATGCTATTGAAACATTGCTTGGAGTTGAAATTGTAGATGAGCATGACTCAGTGGTTGATATGCGAAAATTAGCAACTGAAAAATTTCGCAGAAAACGATGGCAAAGGAAAGAGAGTTAAGTTTTATGAATTTCACCAAAAATGGAATGCTGTTAATACTCTTTATTTTCCTGAAGGCATATTTTTAGTTTTAAAACCCTCTCATATTAGCTGCAATGAAGCGGGCATTTGTTTGTTTATTTAGTTTTGTATTTATTTTTTCTGCATCAGATCGCAGGACACAGTACTTCCTTACCGAACATGATTTTTTATCTAACAATCCGTCATCTAAGATGGCAGTTACAGGACAAAGTTATTATCGGGCTGAATATGATTCCAATGATCGGGTAATAACAAAATCTACGGTTGATGAAAGAAAAAAAGTACTGACGGTAGAAGTATATAATTATGATGATTCAACGGGGGTCCTTCGTGAAAAAAATATATTCAATGAAAACAGAAAACTGCTCAGCAGAACTGTATTTCAACAGGAGGAAAACTCCCTCAAGTTTTTACAATATCTTTACAATATGGATTCTGTAGAAGATTTTGGGGGTAGATACACTCATACAATATTTCAGGATGATAAGAAACCCAAAGTCCATGAATTTTTTGATGTGAATGGGTACAATTACGGGGAAATAGAATTATTCTATGATTCATTAGGGAGAATATCTTCCCAGGTGTGGATTCAAATGCCCTCAGAACGGGTAATCAGAAGATGGAAATATGTTCCGATCCAGGAAACAGATATAACCCGGATTATGGAATATGATTCACTGGGAGCACTTATAATCGATGTAAAACTGGATAGTCAGGGAAGAGAGGAGATACTTACCTTTACAGCGCCTGAAGATTTCAGTTTTGTGGATCATACCAGGACTTCTTTTATAATGGAAGACAATCTGGAAAACGGAGAAATTATTTGGATTGAAGTGGATACCGTAGAGAACAGGATAGATTCTACGAGGATCCGTCATCTTGATGGCGAAATGTTATCACCTGGTGCCTACAATATATTGCCACCGTCTCCTTTAATTGATGGTCATGTTTATCACATTATGTTTCGTGGAACAACAAAGCACGGGAACGTAGCTATTCAGAAGATGATCCGGGAAGTAACATATGACATCTCTGCTCCTGAGATAACGTTACTGATGGACTCAAGAATATCCCGGCCGGAAGTTGCTTATGACACAAGTGAACCTCTTAAATCAGCAATTTTTAACTGGTTGCCTGGTTTTCCCAATGATAGCATTGCTTCCATCGAGGTCCAGTTTTCAGAAAAGGATTTAAAGAAGGCAAATAAAGGAAAATTTATTCTAGAGAGTAATCCGGATTTAGTTGATAGCGTACAATATGATGTATCCATGATCGGAATTGATAGAGCGGGGAATATGAGTAAAACAGCAGTCGCATTGAGAATTCAATATGATAAGACTCCTCCCATTAAGGTCTTGAGCCCACAGGCAGGAGAATATGTTAATAATATGAATTTACATTTCTCTCTTAATGAGGATTTGAATAAAGGGACGTTTACAATTGCACGTTCTGAGGAATCCAATCATCCTCAAGTGCTTTCAGTAGTGAACATCCCGGATACGTTATTAAAAATAGGTGAGCATAGCTTTGATTTGGAGGAATCTTATTCATTCGTTGATGGAATGGTTTATAGTTTAACTATTTTTTGCAAAGATAAATATGGTTATGATTCCAATAGGGAAACAATTGATTCTCTTCATTTTGATGTGACCCCACCTGTTTTTTTCTTAGTAGATCCATTGAACGATTCATATATAAACCATAATGGATTTACATATTCAACAGATGAACCATTGAGCCTGGCAAAACTTAAATGGGAAAATATTGGTATGATTCAAGATTCTTTTGCTCCCCATGAATTTGATCTAAACCTGGCAGAATTATTTCCGGGAGATTCAGTTCAAATTTCTTTTGAGGATTCACTTACATTAGTTGACAGCGCTCAATATCGGTTAACCGTTATTGGATTTGATTTAGCAGGAAATCAGAGCGATACCATATTCATCGAACCCATTACTCATGATATTTCTCCTCCAATTATTTCCGAAGTTAATCCTCCAAATAATTCTTTTGTAAATTCGGTTGATATATCACTATCCATTAGCGAAGATCTTAAGCTTGGTAGTGCTGTATTTTTTCAAGTTGATGGGAGAACAGATTTATTATCCCCTCACTCACTTCAATTCTCAGGAGAAATGTTGCACATTGGTCCACATGACAGCCTCGATTTCAGTCACTATAACTTATTAAGTGACAGCAGTATTTATGATATTGAAATATCTGGACAGGATTTAGCTGGAAACAATGCCAAAGTATATAAAATTACAAATGTTACTTATGATATTTCGGATCCAATCATTTCTGAGGTGTATCCACCTGGAAATTCATTTATAAACAAAGACAGTTTAGCTTTTGTACTAAGTGAGGATATACAATACGGGTGGTATAAACTGATAAATGAAAAGGAAGAAACGGTCGAAACTTCAATATTCGAGAAGGACCAGCTTAAAGGATCCCTTCATTTTGGAACATTTTCTTTAGATGAAAGCGAGGTAGACGGAATTGTGAATACCTTAACCTTCAATTTGTTGGATTTTGCCGGGAATCAATCCGAAACATCATTTGACAGTATTACTTTTGATTTTACCCCTCCACAAATACAATTATTTATTGATTCTTATATTAATAAACCGAAAATAAAATTTGAAACTAGTGAATACCTCCAATCAGGGACAATGGTTTGGCTTCCCGGTTGGAATATTGATATTATCGATACAGTGTCCATTCAATTCACCAAAGTTGATTTTGATTCTTCCGGAAAAACTGAATTTATTCCCATGGAGATGCAGAAAATAGAAAATGGTGGTTTGAAAGATAGCATAATATATACGGTTTCATTTGAGGGGATAGACAGAGCAGGAAATGTGAATGATCCTGTACAAATCTCTGATATTCATTTTGATATAACAAATCCTGTTATCACAATTGCCCCACCCGAAAAAAATATTTATCTTGCACATATAGAAATAAATTACACGCCCAACGAGGAACTTTCTTCCTGTACAATCGAAATATTATCTAATGAAAAAGAATCCCTTCATAATTTTGATGTAGAAAAAACCCTCTTAAATGCTAAGGAAAATACTATTGATATAGTCCCATTTTATGAGTTTGAGGATGTGCAAAATTATTATATCAACATCTCCGGGATTGACCTTGCTGGAAATAGTTCAAAAATTGCATCAGTTTCGGGAATTTATTTTGACGATGTCCCTACAGAAGTGGTAATAATTTATCCTGTAGAAGGTGGATTTATTAATAATAGGGAAGTAGGTTATTTTTTGAATGAGCCCCTCATGTCTGGAGATTTTTTCTGGGAACAAACAGGAGGTCCTCCGGACTACTCAGCACCCCATCAAGTTTCTCTTGTAAATGAAGAATTAACTAAAGGTGAAAAGCCCTATATCACCCTGACCAATTCACCTGTTCTCAGGGACAGTGCGATTTATAAAGTAAGATTTGCCGGTGTGAACATGGCTGGCAGTGGTTTGGATTCAATCATCGTTCCAAATGTAACTTTTGACGTTACATTGCCTCAGTTCTACGATGTGCTGCCAAAAGACAGTACCACGTTTAATTCTTCATTGTTCTATCATGTGAGTGAAGATTTAAAAAGTGGCACAGTTTCTTGGTTTATTCCTGAGACGGATTCTGCTCTGATATTTTCGTTTGATTTGCAAACAGAAGAATTAAGTAAGGGTGCGCATGAAATCGTTGTTTCTGAAAGGTTTCAGGGAATTGAAGAAGGCAAAAGTTATTTGGTAGAATTTACAGGGGTTGATCTTGCCGAAAATGAGTCGATACCATTTACGATCTCAAATATAGTTTATGATATTACTTCTCCCGTATTCACCAATATCATTCCTTCAACGGGATCCTATTTTAATTCACCGGATATTTCATACGAAATCAATGAAGATTTACACTCCGGTTCATTTAGCTGGGATTATGGCTGGAGAAAAGAATTTAAATATGATTTTGAACTGGATGAATTGGGGAATGGTGGTCACGTATTAAAGAGTGTATTGCCTCAAGATGTGTTAGATGAGGATAGAGATAATAATCTCATTATCATTGGTACAGATTTAGCAGGAAATTCTTCTCATATGGAATTAAGCAATGTTGTGTATGATATTACCCCGCCAGAATTAATTATCAAATATCCCGAAACGAATGATATCCTGAATACATTTGAATTTGCCTTTACAATTTCAGAAGTTTTAAAAGATGGCCGATTTATTTGCACGCAAACGGCAGGTACGTTTGATGAGAAGTCTCCAAGGTTGATTCAATTGTCAGGATATGAACTGGAGAAAAGCCAGAAGTCAAAAAAACCTCCTTTGAACAAAACTATATTGAACAATGGTTCGGTATATGAAATACAGTTTAAAGGAGTGGATTTTGCTGACAATTTCGCACAACCTTTTGTGGTGAGTAATGTATTATTTGACAATGAAAACCCGGGAATAATCATCTTAGCTCCCGCTAACAATGAGATAGTGTATGGTGCCAGCATAAGTTATTCTCTTTCTGAAAATCTTAAGGAAGGCAAAATTATATGGAAGAAAAAAAAGGGAAAATTTTCTTTAATGGGTTTGATACTCTCATTGTTTAGTTTTCTTTCTTCCGATTCAAAAGAGATTGATATGGTAGAAAAGGAATTGACCAAGGGAGATCACAAAAAAATAGTTCCTTACAATCAAACTGAATTAAAAACTGGAGAAATTTATTCTCTTACAATTCAAGGGGTTGACATGGGAGGAAATATTGGAAATTCTGCTATCATCCAAGAGATACAAGTAATGAATTCTTCTAAATAAAAAAGATAAAATATTACTGGTGATCAATTTGAATTATTTCATTTTTCTTTGGTTTTATATTATTGTATTAACTTGTCCTTTATAGGAATTGGAGTTCATTAGGATAAAAGGTAAATTCGCCGGAAAATTTTAGGAGAAATCATGGCAAAAAAACAGTTGAGCTTTGCTGAAAAAGCAGCGAAAAAGAAGAAAAAAGGATTTAAGTCTGTAAAATTCATTAAGAGTTTCCGTTCGGAAAAAACAGGGCATTGGCGTTTCAAAGAACGGATTTTGAATCTAATTGGGGGTGAATCTATTGATGCAGCTCTTGAGCGGCAGGAAAAAGAAGTCCATACTTTGGATATTGAAATGCCGGTAGCTGAAACAGAAACGGCTGAGGTGGAAACGACTTCTCAAGAAGAAGCTGTCGCTGAAGAAGTTCAAGATGCAGAAGCTGCACCGGTAGAG
>CAJWIT010000025.1 GCA_913041945.1 uncultured Fidelibacterota bacterium | reverse complement strand
ACATAGGGGGAAACTCAGGGAAAGGTGGAGATTTTTTATATCGTTGGGGGAACCCGCAAAATTATGACAGGGGGAATAACAATGACCATATTTTGGGTCATCAACACGGAGTCAACTGGATTCATGAAGGTTCCCCGGGAGCAGGCAATTTGATCCTTTTTAATAATCATCATAATAGTAATAATTCGGGGGCTGTAATTGAAATTGAAACTCCCATAGATGAAAATGGCAATTATCCTATTGAGGATGGAGAACCATGGGGACCCGAATCATTTATAATGGTCTATAATAATATGTACACTCAAATGCAGGGAGGTGCTTTCCGCCAGCCGAACGGGAATACACTAATTACCGACTGTGATGATGCACATATTTTTGAGATAAATTCCAGTGGTAATATTCAGTGGGAGTATAATCCGAGTGGCGACTATCAGATTCCGCGGGCTCAAAAATATGGATTAGATTATTTTGATCAAACTGATGAATTTTTTTCTATGGAGATTTCTCACTCTGCTGGATGGAACCTTGTGGGCTTGCCTCTTGAGGTTGAAGATTCTTCCTATGAGATTCTTTTCCCTGAGTCAGTAGATGGAACCCTGTATTCATTTGGTACGGGATATATATTGGAAACGGAATTATTAGTTGGAACGGGATACTGGCTTCGGTTCACTGACGATGGGATCAGTACAATTACTGGTTCCGTTGTGGATAATTTGGCAATAGACTTGATGGAAGGATGGAACTTGATTTCTGGGATTACCGATCCTATTGTTGTAAATAACATTGATGATCCCGGCGGAATTATTATCCCGGGGACCTTTTATGGATTTGGTAACGCATATGAGAATGTGGATGTTTTGGAACCTGGCGAAAGTTACTGGGTACGCACAAGCGGTGCAGGGGTGATTACCTTTCAGGGGAGTTAGTAAATAATTGAGGAGAAATTATGAAATTTGATACAAAAGTGGTGAGGGCAGGAATTGAACCGGATCCAACCACGGGTGCAATCGTTCCACCAATTTATCAGACAGCAACCTATGTTTTGCCGGAGGTTGGTAGAGATTTAGGATTTGATTATACCCGTTCTGCTAATCCAACCAGAGAAATATTAGAAAACAATTTAGCTACCATAGAAGGAGGAAGATTTGGCACCTGTTTTTCCAGTGGGATGTCCGCAGTGGATAGTGTTTTAAAATTACTGAAAAAGGGTGACCATGTAGTTTGCTCCGATGATGTATATGGAGGAGTATCTAGGCATTTTAACAATATTTTGGTGAACTACGGATTGACATTTACCTATGTGGATTCATCCAATCCGGAAAATGTGGAAAATGCCATCACATCTGAGACGAAACTTTTCTGGATTGAAACTCCGACAAATCCACTTCTCAAGATTACCGATTTGAATGCAATATCAAAAATTGCCAAGAAACATCGAATTTTATTCGGAGTAGATTCCACGTTTGCTACACCTGTTTTCCTACGTCCGTTTGAATTTGGCGCTGATATCGTCATGCATAGTACCACGAAATATATCAGTGGCCATAACCAGCTCATAGGAGGTATCATTATCACCAATGATGAAGAAATCCACGAGCGGATGAAATTTGTTCAGAAAACTATTGGAGCTGTTCCCAGTCCATTTGATTGCTGGCTTACTTTGATTGGCGCCAAAACTCTTCATCTCAGAATGGAACGCCATGCATCCAATGCTCAAGCTGTAGCGGAATTTTTGGAATCACATCCACAGGTGGAAAAAATAACCTACCCCGGATTAAAATCCCACCCACAATATGGAGTTGCAAAAGAACAGATGGATGGATTTAGCGGTATGATCTCCTTTGAATTGAAAGGTGGAATTCCTGCAGGAACTACTGTGATGAACAATGTCAAATTATGTTCACTGGCGGAAAGTCTTGGTGCGGTTGAAACTATGATCACTCATCCAGCTACCATGACCCATGTGGATGTTCCTGCTGAGGAACGTTATGCCCGGGGTCTCACCGATGGATTAGTTCGGATTTCAGTTGGGATTGAAGACCCAGATGATATTATAGATGATTTAAAACAGGCTTTGGAAAAAGTGTGATCCTTTAGAAATTATTTGAGAACAGCAAATACCATCCTCCTTGCTGTTTAAGATGATTTATCTGAAATTTTGCTCATTATGTATTCAGCCATAGCGGTAATGGTCAGACTGGGATTCACACTTAAATTGACAGGGACGATGGATCCATCCACCACATACAGACCTTTGTATCCATGAATTTCGCCAGTATGGTCAATGACACCTTTCTCCTGGTTTTCAGACATGACACAGCCCCCCAAGATGTGCGCTGTAGATGATGTATTGAATAATACTTCTGGTAAAATACTGAGAGGTTCTCCATTGACCTTTTTGGCCATTCGTTTTGCAAAATCATTGGCAACAGGAATATAAGAAGGCACCTTCTTTTCTGTATCGCAATTGGAGTTCATGGATTGTATCCCCAAGCGCCACCATCGTGGTTTATAGTCAAAACGTAAGTAGTTATCAGTTTTTTGCATAACCAGTAGGATCGTAGTTTTACGAGCCCACCCAAATACGTTCAGGCTTTTCAAAAATTTAACAGGATGCCGTAGTGCAGTTCCAAGAAAATAAATAAAGCGAGGCCAGCGAGGACCATCACCAACCAAAACTGTTGATAAACCTGCCAGCGCATCCTGACCTGCTCCATACCGAACTGTTTCGATATGGGTGTGTTCATCTGGATATATCCCAGAGGTAATAGCGATACCTTTGGAGTAATTTATTTCCTTTGTGTTTGCTTTCACTCCAACTAAAGCCTCACTGTTCGTTCGTACAAAATTTCCTAATTGGTCAGAGAGGTTGGGCAGAGAACCCCTGTTTTTACACCGGAGGAGTAGTTTCACAGATCCCATAACACCACCTGAGAAGATCACATTATCAGCATGATATATTTTAGGAGAACTGAATATTTTTGTAAGCTTTTTAGTTGTAAGACTATAGCCTCTTTTCTGAGAAGGTTTTACATCACGGACTGTGGTCTCCGGAATGATTTTAACTCCAAGTTGTTCCGCCAGATAGAGATAGTTTTTATCGAGAGTATTTTTTGCTCCGATGCGGCAACCCACCATACAGCCTCCGCAGAATGTACATCCGGTACGTTCCGGTCCTTTACCGCTGAAATATGGATCGGAAACAGTTACTTTTTCCTTTCCGAAAAATATTCCCACATCATTAATATGAAATGTGTCTCCTCTTCCAATATCATTTGCACAGCTTTTTAATAATTCATCAGCATGTGTAGTCATTTTACTGGGTGTAGCTCCAAGCATTTTTTGAGCTGTTTTATAAAATGGTGCAATTTTTTCCTTCCAGTCTTTTATTCCCCATGCGGGATCATTGAGAACATCATCAGGTGGAATGAGAAGATTGTTGGCATAGACAAGACTGCCACCCCCAACTCCGGTGCCATGGAAAATAAAAACATCTTTCAATAAGGTCAATGCTTGAATACCGAATAGATACAGTTTCGGAAACCATAAATATTTTTTCAAATTCCAGTTTGTTTTTGGGAAATCCTTTGTTTGATATCTTTTCCCCTGTTCAATTACAGCAACCTTGTATCCCTTTTCCGCCAATCGTAAAGCGGAAACGGAACCACCAAATCCGGATCCAATAATAATATAATCGTAATAAGAGGCCATATTTTTTTCCATAAAAAATTAGGGAAATCCTCTTTATCAAAAAAGAATATTAAGTTATGCACCCATTATCAATTCTATTCGTATTCATAATTTCATTCGTAATATTCAGTGTGTTATTTTTGATGAGAAAAGAAATCATTAAATGAAATCAGGAGAAAAGAAAATCGGACTTGCACTTGGCAGCGGTGCTGCAAGAGGATGGGCACACATTGGTGTTCTCAAAGCATTGGAGGAAGCAAACATTCCTGTTCATTTGATTGCTGGAGCGAGCATTGGATCCTATGTTGGTGCAGTGTATTCCGGAGGGGGATTTGACAGTCTGAAAGAATTTGCACTGTCAATGGATAGGAAAAAATTCTTATCCTATATTGATGTTGTGTTTCCGCGCTCTGGTTTAATAAACGGAAAAAATGCAACAAAATTGTATTCAATGCACTCAAGTATTATGAGATTTGAAAATTTGCCTATTCCTGTAAAAATGGTCGCAACAGATATGAACACTGGAGACAAATTAATATTGGATGAAGGAAATATTCCCGAAGCAATTCGTGCCAGTTGTTCAATTCCCGGAATTATCACTCCGGTTAAAATGCGAAACCGATGGATTATTGATGGTGGGTTGATAGATCCTGTCCCTGTTTCTGTAGTAAAGTCCATGGGAGCACAATGTGTTATTGCAGTTGACTTAAATTCTGGAGTAATCAATAAACAAAAAAAGAAGGAAAAAGAAATAAATAATAAACCAAACAGAAAACAGGGATTAGCAGAAAAAAACGAGGTGATAAATCAATTGTTTTCAAAATATGATCAAGCCGGGAAATTGATGAGAAATAAACTGAATCAGTGGTTTAAACAATCGGAATCCAGTCCGCATATAATTAATATTATTGGATCATCAATTAGTATTATGCAGGAACAAATTACAAAGAAAAATTTGGAGATTGATCCTCCAGATATACTGATTCAACCTCAATTGCCTGAAGTTAAAATGTTCGATTTTGATCAGGCAGAGAAATCAATAAATGAAGGGTTTAATTGTACTATGGAGAAAATTGAGAGTATAAAGAACCTGATGTAAAATATTTGAACAATTGACTATGAGTAATATTTTTTATAGGACGTTAATATTACCTTTGTATTTAAGTTTCATTCAAATTAATCTTTTAGCACAAACAGGAGAAGCAATGAATAGCGCAATTAAAAAAATAGTGAAATCAGATGAAGAATGGAAATGTGATTTGACTAAGGAGGAATTTTATATATTAAGAGAAAAAGGTACCGAGCGTGCTTTTGCCGGAGAGTATAATAAAAATAAAGAACCCGGTAATTATGTCTGTGCAGGATGTAGCTCCTTATTATTCTCATCAGAAAAAAAATATGATTCAGGTAGTGGCTGGCCCAGTTTTTGGGAACCAGCTGAGGAAACGAATATTATTTCGAAGTTAGATAGTAGTTTGGGAAGAATAAGAACTGAAGCTCTTTGCGCCAATTGCGGGGGACATTTGGGGCACGTATTCAATGATGGTCCCGATCCTACGGGTCTTCGTTACTGCATCAACAGCGGAGCTCTTCATTTCCAAAAGGAAAAGTCTCCAGATAATATCAAATGAATTATCTGGAATGGATTACTTTCCAAAAGTGGTAATGGTTTTTATTTTGTCAGGAATTTTTTCAAATACAAATGTCGAATTAAAAGTTGGTGAATCTGCGCCTGTTTTTTCTTTAAAAGATCAGGATGGTGCCATTCATAAGTTATCAGATTATCGGGGGAAACAGGTCGTAATTTATTTTTTCCCCAAGGCTGGAACACCTGGGTGAATTAAAGAAGCATGCGGGTTCCGCAATGCATATTTTGAGTTTGAAAAACAGGGAATAATCGTATTTGGAATAAGTTATGATTCCCAAAAAACACTCAAGAAATTTAAAGAAAATTATAATATTCCTTTTTTCTTTTTGTCCGATAGAAAAAAAGTTGTTTCAAAACAATATGGTACAAAAGGATTTCTTTTCCCAAGAAGAAAGACGTTTGTAATTGACAAAAACGGGAAATTGAGGAAGATATTTAATAACGTAGATGTCCATAATCACGCTACAGAAATTCTGAAACTATTTTCAAACGAAAATTAAATAATTTATATCTGAGAGCAAACTTTCCGGGAAACTTAATTTTTATCAGTAAGTTCAATTCATGAGTTCAAATATCTAATAGCATCGGAATGAAGTACATAAAAGTATTAGTAATATTTCCATTACTTTCTCTGTTAATTGGGGCGAGTATTTCTGGTTTTATCCGGGACAAAAACAATGGTGAGCCATTAGCATATACAAATATAATTCTTCTTGAAAATGATATTGGGACTGCAGCTGATGTAAGTGGGTATTATATCTTCCCAATTGTTGATGATGGCAAACACACTATGAGAATCATGATGATTGGTTACAAAACATTGGAACGGGAAATAACTGTTCAGGATATAAATTTACGAATTGACATAGAACTGGAGCCAACTGCTTTGGATTTTGATCAAGTCACTGTTTCAGCTGAACGAATGCGGTTTGAAAAGCGTGTGGATATCAGCAGAATGAACCTCACCAATAGAGAAATTCGCAGGGCTCCTGCGTTCATTGAAGCGGACATATTCCGAACTCTGCAGTTTTTACCCAGTGTGAGTGCCAGCAATGATTTTAATGCTGCCTTAATTGTAAGAGGAGGAAGCCCTGATGAAAATCTCATTCTGCTGGATGGTACAGAAATATACAATCCCTATCATATTGGCGGAGTGTTTTCTACTTTTAATGCAGATATGATTTCTGATTCTGAGTTTCTGGCGGGCGGTTTCCCTTCAAAATATGGAGGCCGGCTTTCATCGGTTCTTAATATAACAGCAAGAGAGGGAGATTCAAAAAATGGACGCCTTCCAGATTCCCTGTATATATATGATGTGGAGGTAGACTGGCCATGGAATTGGAATTCACGGAAAAGAAAAAATAATTTGAAAAAATATTGGGATTTTAGTAAGGGGTCAGGGAATATTAGTCTCTTATCAGCCAAGTTTCTGGCTGAGGGGGCACTGTATAACGGTTCATGGATGATATCAGGAAGACGGACGTATTTTGACAAGTTTGTTTCACTCTATTATGATTATAGGGATGAAGAGGAGCCCGGCAACTATTATTTTTGGGATACTCATATAAAAATGAAGACATCAATCAACCAAAACAACCAGCTTATATACAGTCAATTTTCAGGCAAAGATAATTTAGCTCTGGGTCTGGAAGGATTGGCCAACATTGATTTTGATTGGGACTGGGGGAACCGCACACAAAACCTTAGTTGGAGATACATTCCAAACAGTAATTATATCGTAACCACAAGGTTGTCAAAAACACAATATAATTTTGATGTTGATTTTGAGATTGATTTTAATCCAAGCACAGGTACGGCTGATACAAGTACAACTGATTTATCATCAGGATCTACAGATCTTGATTTATTTCTGGATAACCTTGTTGAAGATGTCGATCTAAATCAAAATATTAAATTTATTATTACTGATGATATTTCATTTGATGCGGGCTGGCAGATTAAGAATCTTAATCTAGATTACAAGGAAATTTTTTCAGGTCAACAGGTCACCAGCATACAGTCACAGCCGAAGATTTACAGTAGTTTTATTAATATGACCCTAAAGACAAGCCCATTGCTTTACATTAATCCGGGAATTAGAGTATCAAAATACAATAGGTATGATAAAATGCTCATAAACCCAACACTTGGAATAAAATTTAATCCCATTTCAGATCTTGCCCTGAAGGCCAGTGTTGGAAGGTACTCTCAGTTTTTGTTTACTGTGAATCAGGAAAATGAATTGCTGAGAATAGTTGATTTCTGGCAACCAATTCCTGATGGTGAAAAGCCTCAAGAGGCTGACCATTTGATTCTTGGAGGTGAGTATTGGATCAGCACCGGAAACACAATATCTCTGGAAACATATTATAAATCTTATTCCAGCATTTACGATCTTAATCCTGCGCCTGATTACGCCAATATTGAAGAAACATTTTCCCTCTCTGGAACAGCTGAAGCATATGGTGTAGAATTCCTGTATCGTTTCAATAAAAATAAGTTGAGCGGATGGGTCAGTTATGCCTTTTCAAATATCAGAAGATCAGTGGATTTAAATTCGGATACAATTCTTGATAAAGACAAAGAAATATACCCTGCAAAATATGATAAGCCTCATACATTTAACTCATTACTGAGCTATCAAATCAATGAAAAATATTTTCTGGGACTGAGTGCGACATTTGGATCCGGGCAAACCTATACACCTGTAATAGGAAAAGTGCATCAGGGAGGGGTGCGAGCATATGGGAGCTTGGAAAATCCATATAGCAATTTCGGTAATATTTATGGGGTCCGAAATGGAGCTCGGTATCCCAATTATTTCAGGACTGATATCAGCCTGGGGAGAAAATCTAAAGTTTTTGGTTTAGACGGTGAGTTAAAATTTCAAGTGATTAACATAACCAATCATTATAATGTTCTTCTCTACCTGTGGGATCACAAGGCCTCACCTTCAAAAGTGGAAGCGTACAGCATGTTTCCTATAATTTTAACCTTTGGCTGGGAATTTAAGATATAATGAAAAAATATCACCTTTTATTACTTATTATTTTACTGGGTTGTAGACAAGAACTGGATATTTCAGAATTTTCATTCAATTTTTCAAGTTATGTCCCAGAACTCAGGATTGAAGCATTGATATTACCACATGATGCAACTGCTATAGTTAGAATCGATAAATCCTTTTTAATTAATGATACTGAATTATATGATTGCAGAGATAATGATTTTGGATATATATCTGAAGATTCATGTCAAACAATTGATGGTGCATTCTGGCATGGTGATGAAAATGACATGGTAGCTGATTGCGGTGACTGGAACCCGTTCATTCATGATTTAGGCTCGGATGGTATAGAATCAACTGATAATAATTCTGATGGAGATTATGAAGACTTTGGAGATATTGCTCCAGATGAAGACGGAACTGAAAATAATGGTATTCCAGATTGTGATGAACCGAATATGGATAGTTACACTGAAATATTGCCAAGCATTCATGACTCAACTTGCACGGTGTCAATAATAAAGACAAGTATTGATGGCACTGAAGATTTATGTAGTTTTTTCTTCGAAGATGCTGCTGGATACTTTTTTAATAATATGTATACAGGTGATAAGTCCAATCCTATTTTTGATAATATTGAAACTGTCACTTATGGTGCATATATCCCAGATTCTAATTGCGGTGAAGACTATTGGACTGATTACTCTGCTGAGTATAGTTTTTATGCAGATTGTAGTGCCTCTGGATTTGGTATTATTGAATCAGAAGAACCCATTACTATTTCAAAACCAGTTGTCTTTATTTCAGAAAATGATGTTGAAGATATTAAAAGTTGCGATGATTATGACTGTCTAGTATCTTCCACCTCAATTAATTTTCAGGAAGATTCTCTATATTTTGGGCGTTATTCTTTAGACCAAAAAATTAGATGGGCCAGCATATTGCCAGATGTAACATTTCAGGTTGTGCAGTATATGTTTGATAGGGGGAATAATGAATACAAATATTATCATAGTCATGCTGGATTTAGCCCTCCGGAATTTCAGTTTAATGATGTTGCAATTAGTGAAGAAACTATAGTGACTGAATTTTATGATGGTGAAGGAAACGGGGAATGGGATGATGAAGAAATTTATGCAGATGAAAATGAAAATGGTCAATGGGATGAAGGGGAGTATTTTATTGACACAGGAGATACTATTCCTGAGGTTGATACATATTATTATGAAATTTTTACTTTTTCAGATAGTTATAGAAATTATTATTTCCACTATCAATTGTACCTTGATGATCCAGAACGAACAAACCTGCGTGATGAGGAAAGTAATCCTGTAATGGGGGCATTTGGCTCCATGACGTCTGAAAAAATACATTTCAGAATTATAGATTGCACGATACATGGACCATCCGATTGTGAAAATACTGAGATAACCAAATCAGTATGTGAATGGAATGAAAATATTTCCCTTCAACCTTGTGTTGATTATGAGGGTCCTATTTGCTTGCCTGTCGATTTTTCAACTGAATATTGTGAGTAATATTTCTCTTTAATCCTGCAAACTTTGTGTGTTTAATACTCCTTCCACAAAATAACTTCCTAAATTCATCCTTTGACAAACTTATTTACTCCTTAATACTTTGACTTTGAAGATTGGAACTGGGATTTTTCACCCATCTTTATTTAATCACAACGAAAAGATATTAACCAGTAACCAATTCAACTGCTTTTCTTGAAAGGGATAAAAAGGTGGTTAATTTTCCTCCAAATACATGGAGTAGTTTTATTTCTCCTGATTTATTGACGTCCAGGCGGTATCTCCAGGAAAGGATAGGGGCGTTAAGGAGTTCCAACACCATGGATGTACACGAGTTGGGTTCCAAGGTATCCTGTTGTCAATGCTATGGCAGAAAGCAAACCTAGAAAAGCAAAGGCAAGATAATCTATTTGTTTATTTTCCATTTTCCGGGAAAAGAAATAAATCCAAAGAATGAAAAGGACCAGACTGCTCCAAGTAAAAATATCGGCAAAACTTTCATGGAGTTTTAGTTGTTGGAGCGTTTCAGTTGGGAAGCCTTTTTCTCCTGCTGAAAGAGCTGCTTTATTGCCGGAAAAACTTGCAAGGAAAGTAAATGGAATGCTTAAGCCCAAAAGCCAAATCCCGATGACTCTGCACATCCAGTACGGGCGCCATACCTGCACGGCGTGAAGAAAGAATGCAACACAAATCAGGGCGATAGGGAAGTGGACAATATAAGGATGCAGGATGTTCAAAAAGGTATCACCAACGTTTGGACTTGAATGAGATTATGGTCTTTCCCACTGATAAATCGTAGCCCGTAGGGGAATCGAACCCCTGTTGCAGGAATGAAAATCCTGAGTCCTAACCACTAGACGAACGGGCCAAAAAACGGGGCAAATTTAGATTTTACATGTGTTCAAATCAACTGGTATCATCCAGTATTTAGCTTTGCTGTTTTTTGATGGTGGCCATTTCAATTCCATCGAAAGAGCATTTTCTGTCGCTCAAGATATTTTCTTTTTTCAAATTCTGTTATGTTAAAAGTTAAATATTATTTACTAATCAACAGTATATTTTATACTCAGGTATATATGAGAAATAAAAAACTTGAATACTGGTTAATTGTGCATAATTTAATTAGAGGAGAGTAAATGAAACTATATTCATGGAATGTGAATGGAATCAGAGCTGCAGAAAAAAAAGGGTTTCTGGATTGGCTGCAAAAAATCCAACCAGATATTATGTGTGTCCAGGAAACCAAAGCTGCTGTGGATCAATTGTCTAATTCGATTTTAACAGATCATGGGTATCACGCATATTTTCATTCTGCTGAGAGAAGAGGATATAGCGGTGTAGCCACGTTTTGTAAATCCAAACCTCTCTATGTGCAGGAAGGATTAGGAATAGAACGCTATGATAGAGAGGGCAGGGTTTTATTAACAGAACACAACGATTTTCTGTTGTACAATATTTATTTTCCTAATGGGCAGAAAAATGATGAAAGGCTTCAATATAAACTGGATTTTTATGATGATTTGTTACTCATTATCAATGAACAGGTTGAATCAGGAATGAACGTAGTTGTAACTGGAGATTGGAATACAGCACATCATCCTATTGATCTGGCTCGCCCGAAGGATAACATCAAAAACTCTGGCTTTATGCCAATCGAAAGAGAAAAGCTGGACATCTATGTTGAGAATGGATGGGTAGATACATTCCGCATCTTTCATCCGGAACCGGAAAGATATACGTGGTGGACCTACCGCTTCGGGGCACGGGACAGAAATATTGGTTGGCGGATTGATTATTTTTTCGTTAACAGTGGTTTTTCCGGGGAATTAATAAATGCGGAAATCCACGATGAAGTAATGGGATCAGATCATTGTCCCATTTCACTTGATCTGAAATAATTATACTTAATTACATGAAGATTTATTGGAAGGATTTACAATCTCTCCTACTCTACTGACCGATAACCATTAAATCTGAAGCAATTGCATCGGCAAAGGCAAAGCCATCGCCCGTCAGTTTCAAACTTCCATTTTGATGTAAAATAAATGGCTTCCATTTTTCCAACCTTCCCAGTTCTTTTTCAATTTGGACAGAATGATTTTTTGCTATGCGGTTCAACTGTAAACCATTTACAGTACGCAGGCCAAAACCGATAAGATCGTGAGTCATTTCTTTTTCGGATACAATGTAACTGTTTTCAACAGGAGATTGACCAGATTCAACAATTCGGAGGTATCGGTCTAGATCACAAACATTGTTATAACGGTTTTTCCCATCAAAACCATGAGCGGAAGGTCCCAAACCAACATAGGGATCGATTTGCCAGTAATGGAGATTATGACGGCATTCTTTTCCCTGTTGAGCAAAGTTTGAGATTTCATATTGTTCATACCCATTTGAGGTTAAAATATCTCTGGTGATTTGGTACATCTTTGCATCAGTATCCGAGGAAGGCATTACCACCTTCCCCTGCTTCACAAGTTTATTTAATTTTGTTTCCGGTTCAAGAGTGAGTGAGTATGCGGAGATGTGTTCCGGACCTAAGTTTATAATCGTTTTCAGGTCTCTCTTCCAGATAGTTTTTGTTTGCCCGGGAATGCTGAAAATCAAATCGCAGTTAATATTTTCAAATCCTGCTTTACGAGCGAAATTAAAAGTGGAAAAAACATCCTCAACGGTGTGAATCCTTGTGAGGAACTTAAGCAGGGTGGGTTCCAGGGTCTGAACACCTAGAGACAGGCGATTTACTCCCAGGGAATGAAAATCAGCCAGCTTTTTAGCAGGTGCCTCTCCCGGATTTGCTTCCAGGGTGATTTCAGTTAATTTGCTCAGGTCAATTTTTTTAGAAAGGGTTTTCAAAATCTTTTCCAGATGAGCAGGTTTTATGAGGCTGGGTGTGCCACCGCCGATGAATAATGTATCAAAAGTTTTGGTGTATGGAGCAAAATCAAATCTTTTAATCTCTTCAATCAGTGCATGGATAAACCGGGGAAGATCCTGATTTTGGTCTGCAGCTGAGTAGAAATCGCAGTACACGCATTTAACTCTGCAGAAAGGGATGTGGATATAAATTCCGGCTGCGGTCAATTTTTGTTCTGTGATTTAAGAGTGTTAACCTGCAAGACCCTGGAGGTCGTCCCGGATTAGCACGAGGATCGCAGATTGGGGCACTATCAAATATGCTTGATTCTCCACTTTGATCTCGATTGCAGCTTTATTCAAGAATAAGGCATAGTCTCCTAGATCTGCCTGTGGTGGAATATATTTCAGTCTCTTATCCCCTTGCCTCCAGGGTTCCTCGATATTTTCGTCGGGATTTCCCAATGGAATTCCAGGACCAACTTCGACAACAATCCCGCCACGCACATCCTGTTTTTCCAGAACACTTGCAGGCAGATATAATCCCGCAGCAGATTTCTTCTCATCCTCGTCTGGCCGAATTAATACACGATCACCTACAACAATCACTTGTTTGTTTTTACTTTTCATTTTCCGTATGTTCCAATATTAAATAGAATTATTGGATTTTGCTATTATTGTGTGTTGACAGAAAGAAGCAGGGAATTTTCAATTATCTACGGCATTGAAGTAGATTAGGATAACATCTATTTTCTCTGTTTTTATCGTGTAAATTAGTATGAATTTAAACACTGTGATACTCACGTAACTTTATGAAAACCCCCGTATATAAAAGATTGGCAAGATTGGTTTTACGTTATTGGCCATATCTTTTGGTCTCAACAATTGCTGCGATAGCTTTTGTTGCGTTAAATACATTTTCGATTTCACTTCTTGCTTCCCTGATCAATAATATTCTAACAGATTTTGATTCTATCATAAAGGAACAGTTAATCTGGGCTCAGGCTGAGCAATTAACTCTAAATGAAAAGTTAAAATTTTTAACTAACAAAATTATTCTACAGGATTCTCAGCTTGGCTCACTCAAGAGGCTTTGTCTGGTGATATTTGGAGTGTTTTTGTTAAAAAATGTTTTTCTTTATATAAAAAATATTATGGTATCCTACGTACAATTTTCACTTATCGTAAACATTCGGAATAAATTATACGGGCATATTCATACGCTTTCCATGAGCTATTTTAACAGGAAGAAATCTGGTGAGTTGACTTCGGTAATGATGAATGACGTGAATGTTATGCAGGATGCATTTACCACAACATTCCGAAAAATTCTCGTGGCTCCGATTAATATACTTTTCTTCGGAACATATTTGTTCATTATTGATTGGAAACTCTCTCTTGTGGCACTATTGACACTTCCTCTCGCAGGTTTTCTCTATGTCAGTGTCGGTGTGAGTATTCGACGTAAATCAAAAAGAATTCAGGAAAAAATTGCCTCCATAATGCATATTTTAACGGAAGCTTTATACTCAATCAGAGTAATTAAAGCTTTTGCTACTAAACGTTATGAGATTCAGAAGTTTGAAACGGAGGGAGACCGATACTTTCAATTACTTTTCCGCCGGGCAAAGTTGAATAACCTGGCCACACCTATTAACGAAATCATTGGAGTTCTTATCGGTGTTGTTCTCCTTTGGTATGGAGGTATGCAGGTAATCCAGACAGAAACCCTGACTTCTGAGGATTTTTTACGCTTTATATTAATGCTATTCGCCATGCTTGCCCCAATTAAAACTTTAGGAACTGTTAACATCACAATTCAAAACAGTTTAGCGGCTGCAGAACGTGTTTTCAAAGTTCTTGATTCAAAACCGGATATAAATGATAAACCGGATGCGAAGGAAATTGAATCATTTTCTAAAGAAATTAGATTTGACAAAGTTTCATTCGATTATGAAAAAGAATCAGATCCTGTGTTAAAAAATATATCTTTTTCAATTCCTAAAGGTTCTGTTGTTGCACTTGTAGGAGCCAGTGGAGCGGGGAAATCCACCATTGCTGATTTAATTCCCCGGTTTTATGATACTACTTCAGGCTCGGTGAAGATTGATGGAGAAGATATCAAGGAAATTAAATTAGAAAGTTTACGCAAGATGATGGGAATTGTTAGTCAGGAGGTTGTTTTATTCAATGATACAGTAAGAAATAATATTTCTTATGGACAGCCCGAAACAAAAGAAAGCGACATTATTTTTGCTGCAAAATCAGCAAATGCAATGGAATTTATAGAGTCTTTGTCAGAAGGGCTGGACACTATCATTGGAGAAAGAGGGGTTAAATTATCAGGTGGACAAAAACAGCGAATATCTATTGCCAGGGCAATAATCAAAAATCCTCCTGTTCTTATTTTGGATGAGGCAACTTCCTCATTGGATACGGAGTCTGAAAAATTAGTACAGCAAGCAATTGAACAACTTTTGAAAGACAGGACAGTTTTGGTTATTGCACACAGGCTTTCAACGGTGAAAAATGCCGACAATATTGTTGTATTGGAAGAGGGTGAAATTATTGAAAAAGGGACGCACAATGCTTTAATCCAAGAAAATGGATTGTATAGTTACCTATATAAAATCCAATTTAATTAATAATTATTTTTCTCTAAAATATTAATGTTGAAAATAAAAAATCAATTTCAAACGAACCTCTTTTTTAAAACAGTTAAATTATTATCACAGAATAGTATTCCATTTTGGATCGATACTAAATCATTATTGAGTTTAATGGGAATAAAACTTGGTTTACCTTTGTCTGCTGATAATAATATTAGTATTAGCATTTATGGAGAATATTTCACTCGGTTATTAGCTATAGAAAAAAAATTAGGGAGAGCCTATCGTTTTAGCTTTATGTCTAATCTTTCCGGTCGTAAATGGATAGAAAATGAATATTGCCGTCTTGCTGTGTTAAACCGATGGAAGAGTAAGGATAAAGCCTTCAAAATTTTTATTACGCCTAAATATAAGGTGGATAACCATTATCGATGGGTGGACAATCGTAGTTGCAAAGAAATCAATGTCAAGTATTATGATCAATTGGAAGAAATTAAAATTTATGGTCAATCATTTCCTGTCCCACACCAGACTGAAGAATATTTAAAGGTTCGTTTTGGAGAAAATTGGAAAATTCCAAACCTAAAATGGATTGCAAGTATTGATGATAATACTATCCTAAATGGTTCAATATTAGAAAATATTGCTCTCACAAAAGTGATTAATAACTCTCCTATTGAAAAAATCCAATTGAAAGAGAAAAATTATCATCAACGCATGAAAAATATGCTGTTAAAAACAATTGATATTTTAAATCAAAAAAGGGTTAAATACTGGCTGGAGGCAGGTACACTTCTGGGAATTATACGTGATGGAGATTTAATCCCCTGGGATTATGATGCTGATTTAGGGATATTGGCAGATTCAGCCGCTGAAATCATGAAACTGCGCTTTGATTTTTTACCAAATTACTGGATTAAAAAAAGGAGAATCCAATCTCAATGGATCCCCGGAGATATGCGTGCAATTAAAGTGAAAACTACATGGGAAAAAATAAAACAAATCAATTTTCATGTGGATTTATTTTGTGTATATCCTATGCAGGATAAATACCGCTGGGTGGACAGCAATGCATTGAAGCATGTAGATAGAAAATATTATGATACATTGAGTACAATTGAGTGGGAAGGACGTACAATCAATATTCCAAATCATACAGAAGAATATCTTTCCCTGCGTTATGGAAATTGGCAAATTCCGGAACCTAATTATAATGCTGGACTGCACGACGGTTCCATTGCTGAAAAAGGCTTTTAATTCATTACTAAACCAGAATAAACATGACAGCAAGTAAAAAATTCAAAAAAGTATATATTGGTCTGTCTGCTGACCTGATTCACCAGGGCCACATAAATATTATTGCTGAAGGGTGCAAACTGGGTAAGGTCATCATCGGTTTGCTGACAGATGAAGCAATTGCCAGTTATAAACGATTGCCCCTCATTGCCTTTGATGAGCGTAAACTGATCGTGGAAAATTTAAAAGGCGTTGAAGAGGTCGTTGCCCAAACAACATTGGATTATGTACCAAATCTGAAAAAGATCAAACCAGATTATGTCGTTCATGGCGATGATTGGAAAACGGGTGTACAGCGAGAAGTTCGCCAACGGGTCATTGATACATTGGCTAAATGGGGCGGTGAACTTGTTGAACCAAAATATACTGAAGGAATTTCATCTACAGATTTAATCACTGCTGTAAAAGCCCAGGGCATTACTCCTGGGAAACGAATGAAAACATTACGGCGGCTGATTGATGCCAAACCTATTGTACGTATTTTAGAAGCCCATAATGGATTAACGGGCTTGATCGTGGAAAAAACAAGCATAGATAAAGACGGCAAAAAAATGGAATTTGACGGTATCTGGGAAAGCAGTCTCACTGATTCAACAGCCAAAGGAAAGCCCGATACAGAACTTGTTGATTTTTCTTCCCGGTTTTCCACGATTGAAGAAATATTAGAAGTCACAACAAAACCCATTATAGTGGATGGGGATACTGGTGGTAGAATTGAACATTTCAAGTTCAGGGTCAAAACGCTGGAAAGATTAGGCGTCTCAGCAATCATCATTGAAGATAAGATTGGCGACAAGCGCAATTCACTTTTTGGAACAACTGTACCCCAAGAGCAGGATTCAATCGAACATTTTTCCAAAAAGATTTATGAAGGAAAGCGTTCCCAGGTTACAGAAGATTTTATGATTATTGCCCGGGTGGAAAGCCTGATTTTGAAAAAGGGCACAGCCGACGCCCTCAAAAGAGCGGAAGCTTACATCACTGCAGGGGCTGATGGAATAATGATCCACAGTAAAGAAAAGGACGGACAGGAGATCATCGAATTCTGCGAAAAATTTCAAAAATTTGAAACAAAAGTTCCTCTTGTTGTAGTGCCTTCAACTTATGCTCATATGTCTGAATCAGAATTACAGGATTTAGGTATAAATGTTGTTATCTATGCTAACCATTTATTGCGTTCTGCATACCCGGCAATGGTGGACGTAGCGCAATCTATTCTGGAAAATAGCCGGGCCAAAGAAGCATCAGACAAATACTGCATGTCCATTAAGGATATCATTACCCTGGTTCCCGAGGTCAATTAATGGCCATTAAACCAACTGATTTTTATGATCAGTTAGCCAGTCACGGTGTTGATTTTTTCGCGGGAGTTCCAGATTCCCTGCTGAAAGAATTTTGTTTATGCATTGATGATCGTATTCCCAGAGACAAACATATTATTGCTGCCAATGAAGGCAATGCCGTCGCTTTGGCTGCAGGTTATTATCTGGCTCAAAAATCTCTACCATTGGTGTATATGCAAAATTCCGGCTTGGGAAATGCAGTGAACCCCCTTTTATCGCTCTGTGATCCTGATGTGTATTCTATCCCCGTATTGGTGATGATTGGCTGGCGGGGTGAACCAGGTGTGAAAGATGAACCACAGCACGTAAAACAGGGTAAAGTTCAATTAACACTGCTGGATTCGATGGATATTCCCTATGAAGTAATATCGAAAGATGATGAGCAGTTCGAAATGAAGATATCAAATGCCGTAGAAACTGCAAAAAATGAAAACAAGCCTGCTGTTCTGTTAATTAAAAAAGGGACATTTGAAAAATACAGCAAAGGAATCCCAATCTCTGGTGATAAGCAAATGAAACGGGAGGAAGCATTAGAGATTGTTTTGGAAAATCTTGATGACAATACCATTGTGGTTTCGACTACAGGAAAAACATCCAGGGAAATTTTTGAGATTCGTGAAAAGAGAGGTCAAACACATAAACAGGATTTCCTGACTGTGGGATCTATGGGGCATTGTTCTTCTATTGCTTTGGGCATTGCCTTGGCCAAGCCTCATCGACAAGTGGTTTGTATTGATGGTGATGGAGCAATGTTGATGCATTTGGGCAGCCTAACATCCATTGCGAGTTTGAAACCGAAAAATTTCCGGCATATTTTAATGAATAACGAAGTTCATGAATCTGTAGGTGGACAAGAAACAGCTGCAAAGGATTTAGATTTGTCAGCAATTGTTGAAGCCGTGGGCGCAAGCAAGATATTTAAGGCGGAAACACCAACTGAATTAAAAGAAAACATTCCCAGATTTATTTCTTGCGTTGGGCCATCATTTCTCGAAATTAAAATATGCCCAGGTTCAAGAGAAGATCTAGGCAGGCCAACTATTAAACCTATTGATAATAAAGAAACTTTCATGAAATTTCTGAAAAAGTGATTTTCGGATTACATCATGTCGAGTTATTATAATCCTGTAAAAATTATTAAAACCAAAAATTGGCAGCTTGAATTAAACAACAGTATTGAAGAATTAGGAATTTCCTTACCGGCTATTGTCACGTCACCTGGTAATAGAAAGAGGTTAAACCTTGATTCGCTATTCTCTCCTAAATCCATTTTCAGTGATGTTGACAGCAATCCAAATTTTGAGGATTGTATAAATGCCGTAAAGTTTTTCCGAAAGAATACATTTGATGGTGTAATTGCCTTAGGTGGTGGCTCTGCCATGGATTTGGCAAAAGTTGTAATGGCATACCTGTGCTTGGAAAAATCGGATATTTATGAATTAATAAACTGTAAAGGGAAGTTTCCGTGGACAATTCCATCCATATTTCTTCCGACAACCCATGGTACAGCAAGCGAAGTCACCATGTGGGGAACCGTATGGAATATGAAAGAAGAGAAAAAATACTCCATTTCTCATCCAGATTTGTATCCAAGTGTGGCAATATTAGATGGGAATTTAACGCTGTCTCTCCCCTTGGATATTTCTATCACAACTGTTATGGATGCCTTGAGCCACAGTTTTGAAGCTATATGGAACAAGAATGCCAACCCCACGTCTACTGATTTTGCTATATCAGCCATTTGTTCGATTTTTAACAATGGCGAAGCGTTAAAGGAAAACCCTTTTGATTTAGAAATACGAAATAATCTTTTACAAGCTGCTACAGTTGCCGGCTTGGCGTTTTCCAATACAACTACAGCTGCTGCTCATTCAATGAGTTATCCACTTACTATCCATTATGGAATTCCCCATGGTGTTGCGTCGTCAATCAGTTTAATACCCTTATTGGAAATAAATGGGGAATTTATCAAGGAGCCATTGGATAGAATTTGTAAAAATAATGAATTGACTTACGATGAATTAAAAAAAACGATTAAAGCCCTTCCTCAAGGTATAATTCCATATACACTGGACGAATGGGGTATTCCTGAAAATCAACTGCCAAAATTAGCTGCAGAATCATTTACAAAAGGACGAATGGATAATAATATTGTAGAGTTATCGACAGGTGATATTTTAGGTATTTTGAAAGAATTATTTAGTGAGCAATGAACTACGCTCATCTAAAGTATTTATTTTTTGTAACAAAACCATATTCGTTTTCAATCCTTGAACCGATTCAAGATGCAATCGCTGAATCGAATAGTGGGGTAGTTCAATGGTTTTCAGCCAGTTCAGCAACAAATTACTCTTGTCCTGGTGATCAATTAAAATCAAATGAGGAAGTATTAAACTATGATCCTGATGCTGTTCTTGTTCCGGGCAATATTGTTCCCAATTTCTGGCCGGGATTGAAAGTACAGATTTTTCATGGATTAGATGAGGAAGTGAAGGGCTTTTACAATATCACTGGTTTTTTTGATTTATATTGTACAACAGGCCCTGTGATGACAGAAAAGTTTTCAGCAATCGCAATGCAGAAAAAACATTTTTTAGTTAGAGAAACAGGATGGCCAAAACTCGATCCTGTTTATAAAAATGAATGGGGTTTTAGTAATCAGAAAGATCAATTGATAAAACAGTATAAATTAAATCCTGAATTACCTGTTATACTATATGCGCCTACCTTTCCACCCAAATATACTTCAGCTCCAGATTTACTTGATGCTATTAAAAAATTAAAAAGTGTTAAGTATAATTGGATTATCAAATTTCATTCATTGATGGATGAATCAATTCAAGAAAAATATAAACAATTGGAAAATGAAAATCTTCGTGTTGTTGATGAATTAAATATTTTACCAATCATGGCTGGCTCTGACATTATGATTACTGACACATCTTCCGTAGCCTATGAATTTTTAACATTTAATCGACCTTTAATTACGTATCAAGCACTTGCCCGTAAAGACAAAGGTATCAATATCCAAAGCCCAACCGAACTTTCATCTGCAATTGAACGCAGCCTAAATAGCCCAAAGGAGTTTTTATCTAATCGGAAAAGTTGTTTACAGGATATTCACCCATATTCCGATGGGAATTCTTCTAATCGTATACTGAAAGAGATAGTAGGAATTCTTGTTAATGGATTACAAAATGATTTAAAACAAAAACCGAAAAACATTCTCCGTAAATATCAGATTCGCAAGATAATTTCCAAGAGTCAAGAGTAAGCATCATGGCTAAAACAAAAGTATTGTTCAAAATGTTTTACCTGTATCATAAAGCGGCTTATGACCCGTTAATAGAGCTCTTTGAAAGGGATCCAAAATATGATGTTGCTCTTTCATTAACGCATGAGATTGAACGGACTTTTGGTTTATTTGATAAGGACCAGACAAAAAAATATTTACAGAAATTTGAAAAAGAAGGCCATCGAATAAGCGATGAAAATGAAAAGTTTGATATTGTATTTGTACCGGATGTGGTAGATGAAAAAAAATATGGTGATGCGCTACTATGCCTGATTTGGCATGGAATTACGTTTACAAAAACAGGCATATATCGGGAATTGAAAAAACATACAGATTGCAAATATGTTATTTTTGCTGAAGGTGAACAATCTGTGCAATCATTAATGGCATCGGGTAGCCTTGGGAATTCTAAAGTTGTTAAAGTGGGCTATCCTAAAATGGATCCGTATTTTACAAAAGGGAATTTCGATAAAGATAAGATTTTAAAATCATTAGCTCTTGATCCTAAAAAACCTGTGATATTATTTGCACCAACTTATAAACCAACCTGTCTGTATGATGTAAAAGATGCAATTTTTGAAGCTACAAAGGATTATAATCTGATAATAAAACTTCATCATTATGCCTGGATGGGGAAATATGCATCCCACAAACAACATAAAATATTTGAAGAACAAATAATAAAATATCCGCATGCAATTATTATCCCAAAAGATGATTACAACATCTTACCATTATTATATGTCGCAGATACATTGGTTTCTGAAGCGTCAGGTGCAATCACTGAATTTTTAGCTACAGGGAAAACAGGTGTTATTTATAATCTGGAACAAGATATCCTCAAACATTCTGATGGTGAAGCACTCTTAAACTTTGATAATCGAGAATATTTAAAAAATTCTTTTGTTCACATAAATACTCCAAACGAAATAAAAAGGGGTATTCAACAAGCGCTAAATCCAACAGAAGATATGATAAACGCACAATACGAGGATCGCAATAAAATATATTATAAATTAGATGGAAAAGCGTCTGAGCGAGTTAAAGCTGAAATTGAACGTTTGTATGCAGAGGGGACGCATATGAATCATACAGAACAATAAACATCTTACATTTTTATTCCACCAAAACTATGCGTCCTTCATTTACAGCATCGCAATAATTTTTGATATTCGATTACAGCAATACCCATTTTTAAAATGTGTGCTGTTTCTGTAATGATAATTTTGTTCTCAATAAATTTAAGGAACAAGTATATTGACTAGGCGAACCTTTAAGAATATAACGTTGAATTGAAATGAACCAATAGTTAGATTATTACTTCCTTTATTAAATAATCAACAAGTAAATATTCCGAAAGATTAATTATGGAATGATGATGTTAATACGGAAAACAATATTATTTTTATTCTTAGGATTTCTTTTATCAGCAAACCCGCAGGTAAATGAAAATATGTTACATGCTGGTTTGCGAAGTGGTGGTTTTTACCGGGTATGGATATTTTTTAATGATAAAACAGAAGGTGAAAGTACACCTGACAATGTGTTTCAAAAAGTATTAGATAATTTGGATGACAGGGCAAGAATGCGCCGTTCAAAAGTACGCCATTTTTCTCTTGTAGATAATCGGGATATCCCGGTTTCCACTAAATATATTGAGGAAGTACGTTCCTCTGGTATTTTGATTCGCACAGTCTCAAAATGGCTCAATGCTGTTTCTGTTTCAGGGACCATTGAAC
>CAJWIT010000024.1 GCA_913041945.1 uncultured Fidelibacterota bacterium | reverse complement strand
ATTATCCATTTGATATATTTTATTTGAAGAGATATTTAACTTTTGTCTTAACTAAAGGAAAATTCATAAATAGAACTAAAATTAAAAAGATAAAAACACTTAAAAATTTATATGAAAGAGAATTCCCAAAGTGAATAATGGTATAGATAGCTATAATGCTACTAAGGACTATTTTAAAAATTTGAGTCCATTCGTAGGGGACTTTAAATAATTTCTGAGTTACTGGGAATGTTATTAAAGCCATTGTAACATACCCTGCAAGTGTAGCAACTGCAGAACCCATAATTCCAAATCGAGGAATCAAAACAAAATTGAGACCAATATTCACCAGAGCACCAGAAAAAGTGAACAGTAGGATGTAATGTGTTTTTTTCTCAAAGTAAATTCCGGGCATAAAATTAAGGTATACACCTTGAAAAATGTAGGCTAACAGCACCACAGGAATGATTATTTCAGAATCATAAAAAGAAGGTCCAATAATGGAGAATCCAAATAATTTAAATCGAACAATTTCATGTATAAATGCTGAGAGTGTGATCCAGACAAACAGTGTTCCAAGAATGTAATACGTAAAAACCCGTGCGAAAACTGGTTTGGCTTCTTTTGTGTTTCCTATCCTGAGGAAAAATGGTTGCCAGGCATAGTTAAAGGCTGTCGTAATAAGGAGCATAAAAATCCCAAGTTTATAGCCTGCGCTGTACAGTCCCACTGTAGCAGTGCCTTTGAGATGCTCGATGATGTAACGGTCAATTGTTTCCATCATAATGCTGGCGAGTCCTGCCGGAACAAATGGAAGACCAAACTTCAGATAATCTTTTACGAGTGTGAGAGAAAAGTTAAACCTTAGTGACGAAATTGTGACTGAATAGACAATTATTACAGTTATCACCGAGGCAATGAATGCGCTAAGAAAAATACCTGATATTCCTATTTTTACAACAGCTATTAAATAAATATTGAGCCCAAGTGTGGTAACGACGTTAATAAGTTTAATAATGATAAAGGTTATTGCTTTCTCCTTCATCCTTAGGAGGGCAAACGGAACGTGAGCTGCAGAGTCGAAAAGAAGTACCCCTGCAGCCAGTCGAAAAATGTTGACGTACTGTGTGTCTTTCAATAGAATCGCAGAGATGGAACCAGAAAATGTATAAATAAGTAGAGAAAATGTGAAACCAGTTCCCAATGAAAGCCAGATAGCAGTAGAGAAAAGTCTTCTTTTACTATCTTTATCTTTAGCCTCTCCGAACGATCTTAGAAATGCAGAATCTATCCCGTAATGGTAAATAATATTCATAAAACCAAGGAAGACGAAGACTAGAGTAGCTAGGCCATATTCCTCAGGGGTTAGTAAATTTGTGAAAAGTGGTAGTAGAAGGAACGTGATAAAACGGGTGAGAATGTTCCCTAATCCGTAAGTTAGTGTTTGTTTTGTCAGGTTTATGATCTGTCTGGACATTGAAGTTAGGTTGAATACGTTTTGTTGATCTTTGTGGTTCCGTATTTAGAATGTACGGAAAAGTGGTCGTAAAATTGCAGGACATTTCCTGATGAAAGGTTTATAAATATTTGTTATTTTTTACCTGTAGTTATGTATTAAAAAAATTTACTGTCGTAAAATAATGAGAAAAAAATATGTCATTTATTGTTATTAATACTGTTCAAGCCAGGGAAATACTTGATTCCCGGGGAAACCCAACTGTAGAAGTGGATGTTCATTTGAGTGATGGAAGTTTTGGAAGGGCGGCGGTTCCTTCCGGAGCATCCACGGGTGAACATGAGGCAGTGGAACTGAGAGATGGGGATCAAAATCGATTTCTGGGTAAGGGAGTACTCAATGCAGTTAGAAACGTAAATCAACAGATTGCTCCGGCAGTAAAAGGTTATAACGCCCTCGATCAGAAAACTCTGGACAAGTGTATGATTGACTTGGATGGGACACCGAACAAATCAAATCTTGGTGCGAACGCGATATTAGGTGTTTCCATGGCTGTGTCCCGGGCGGCGGCGGCAAGTCAAAATCTCCCTCTGTACCAGCACTTGAATTCTGACGCCTGTCTTCTTCCTGTCCCTATGCTGAATATTATCAATGGCGGAAGTCATGCTGATAACAATGTGGACATTCAGGAATTCATGATTTTTCCCATTGGAGCAGACTCTTTTTCACATGCTCTACGCATGGGTGCGGAAATATTTCATTATTTGAAAAAGGTGCTCAACAGTAAAGGATTGAATACTTCTGTGGGTGATGAAGGCGGTTTTGCTCCAAATCTGAGTTCCAACGAGGAAGCAATTGAAATTATTTTAGAAGCAGTGGAAAAATCTGACTATTCCATTGGAAAGGATATTTCCCTAGCTTTGGACGCAGCCGCCAGCGAATTTTATATAGATGGAGCTTATCGCCTGGAATCGGAAGACCGAACGCTCACTTCCGATGAAATGGTGGAATATTTTGAAGGTTTAACGAAAAAGTATCCCATTATATCCATCGAAGACGGGTTGGCAGAAAATGATTGGGAAGGCTGGGAGGTTTTAAATAGTGAACTAGGATCAAAAATTCAAATTGTCGGCGATGACTTGACTGTAACAAACATTCCAAGACTTCAACGTGCAATTGATGAACAATCCATGAATGCCATCCTTATAAAACTGAACCAGATTGGCACGGTTACAGAAACCGTGGAAGCTGTGGAACTAGCACGAGAAACTGGATTTGGTGTTGTTATTTCCCATCGCTCCGGGGAGACAGAAGACACTTTTATCGCGGACTTTGCAGTTGCAATGGGTATGGGACAGATCAAAACCGGCTCTGCCTCGCGCACGGACCGAATATGTAAATACAACCAACTTCTCAGAATTGAAGAAGAATTAGGCACGTCTGCTAAATTCCCTGGTAGAAAAGTGCTGGGTCAATTATGAGCCTTTTTCGGTCAAAACAGCGCCGTCGAAAACCAAAACGGATTTATAAAAATTCGCGTAATGTTCAGAGGCGAGTAATTCGCTGGTTGCTTTTGCTCATAGCGAGTGTTTTGCTTATTATTTTTATCTTTGGAGACCATGGTATGTACCAGCTTTATCGTCTGAGAGCAGAGAGATCAGCAAATCAGGCGCTTATTACAGAATTGCGAAGGGAACGGGGAAAACTTGAAGAGGAAAAATTCCGCTTGAAGACAGATATGGAATATATAGAACGTATAGCACGGGAACGGTACAGAATGGTTAAGAAAGGTGAAAAAGTCTTTAAAGTAATCCCGAAAGAAAACTAAGTATATTTTAAAACCCTAAATTATAAAATACACGGTCCCCGCTCAGCTTACCGGTGCAGATTAATTCTACCCTTTTTGGTTTAGATTTAAAGTCATAAATCAATTCGGCTGTTATTGTTTCTTGCGGCTTAATAATTGCCAAAGCTTGATGTTTTCCTTCGAAGGGGTTTAGATCCCCTTTGTTTTCTCCTTTGCCGATAATTTTGATGAGAGCCATAGGTGAAAAATCAAGGTTTTTGGTGGTATTTTTATTTGTGACTTGTAAAAACAACCGGACTTGATTCCCCTCTTTTTTAGCTTGTAGAAGTTTATAATGGGCATCATCCGCAATTTGTACTATTCCCGGAGGATGGGAGACGCGCCCCTCTTCAAGAAACTCAACAGGAATATAGAACTCAAGGGAAGCTTTTATGAATTGACCGGACTTGTCTTTTTTTAATTTGTTGATTGTTGTACCAGGGTAAAGCTGACCGAGAGCACTTTTCCGGCTTGCATGAGGAGCAGTATAAATTAAGGTTTTTTTAATTATTTCTGTTTCCTGTGAAAAGAGTAAAACCGGTATGGTCCAAAAGATTAATCGCATCACGGGGACAATTCCTTACTGTGTTATTACATTGGTTTTGAGAAAAGCGTCAAGGTAAATCTCTACGCGCCTGTTTTTAGAATTAGCATCTTTGATTGCAAGAAGATTTTGGCTAACGGTATCCATTGCAACTACTGGTCGAAATTCACCATAACCCATCGCTGAAAATTCTTTTTCAGGAATTTGAGATTTATCGCTTATATATTTGACAATATTAAGAGCCCTGGCTGTGGACAGATCCCAGTTGCTGTTATATTTCGAGTTTGGTGGTACTGGCTCACCATCGGTATGTCCTTCACATCTGATTTCAACATTTAGATCTTTTCCAAAGCTCCTGATCCTTTCTCTAAAATTATAATATTTTTGATCTTCGTCTAAGCGCAGGAGTTTTGAAACTCGAATAATAGCTCCAATCTGATCAAGCAATGGAAGTGCTGAGGCCTGGACCTCTGCTTCCATCGACTTAAAAAGTCGTCCGCTACTCACAGTAAGCTTTACCCCTTTGGTTTCCCGCGTTACTTTCAAATATTGGGATTCGACTTTCTTTAGTTCTGAATAAGTTTCATTCAGTAACATATTGATTATTCGGTCTATTTGTTTTTCTTCTTCATTAAGAATAACCAGCAAAAGAACAAAAAAGGTAAGAAGGAGAGTGACCAAATCTGCATAGGTTATTGCCCAGGAAGAATTTTTTGCCCTGGCCTCCTCAACAGAAATTCCTTTGTCTTTTATAGACATTTTTAGTCTTTATTAGGTCTTTTGCTCTCTTGAACAAAAGTCATCAATTTTTCGTGAATTAAAATTGGATGCTCTTTGGCGTGGATGCTCATTATACCTTCCACGATAATATTTCTCACCATGATTTCATCTTGAGATTTGCGCTTTAATTTTCCTCCAATAGGAAGAAATACGAGGTTAGAAAGCAAGACTCCGTAAAAAGTTGTAATTAAGGCCAAGCCCATCCCTTGTAATAATCCTGCAAATTTCTCAGCAATATTAAAATTTATTGCATCTATTTGCGTGCCAATTTGTGCTCCGCCGAAGTTTTCCATCATGATAATTAGCCCCATAATTGTTCCGAGCATACCGAAGGCAGGTGCATAGGCTCCCATGTAGAAGAAAATTTCTTGGCCACTGGCATGTCTTCGTTCAATGTTGTCTATTTCCAGGGCTAGAAATGTTCTGAGGCGTTTTGAATCACGCTCATTAATGGCCAGCTCGATCCCATTTCTAAGAAAATTATCATCAATCGTATTTAGTTCCTTCTCTAAAGAAACAACACCGCTTTTCCTGGCTATTTTTGCTTTTTTTACTATTTCTTCGATAACTGATTGGTATTCGTAGGATTCATGTGTAAAAACATTTTTTAATACTGGATAAAGACCAAGTAAACTTTTCATAGAATAATTTACCAGGGTTGCTGATAAAGTTCCCCCCAAAACAACTAAAAGAGAAATGCCATTTACAAACCAATAAAGTTCCCCGCTGTTTCCGACAATTCCGATTGAAATTATAATGATTCCCGCAACTAAACCTACAGCAGTGCTCAAATCTATTTTCATATGTGCTCCTTAAAGATTTTTTTGCTTATTAGCAAGTTAAGTTAATTTGGTATTTTCTAACAACACGAACAATCTAACAGAGCAAAAGTGATTATTAATCGGAAAATTGGATGAAGGATTGATTAACTATTGTGGAGGGGATTTTTTGTCCATACATTACAATCCTCAACACCTTCAAGCTTTTGAAGGGATATGGTTCCATGAGGAAATCCCAATCCTTTTTTGATTTATCTAAAACGGTGTGAATGGTTGGAAAAGAATCCATCCAGGAAAAACTGGGTTGGTGTTTGGACCCTTACGGGAAAATAACTAATTATTTATGAAAGAATAAATGATGAAGAAAATAGCAACTGTACTATTAGGATTAGTCGTAACGGTATGTGCACAGGCACCACTGACCTGGCAGTGGACCGGCCGGACCCATGGAGAACTGGACTGGACTACTATCGAAACAGAACATTACCGTATTCACCATCACCAGGGAATCGAGGAAATTGCCCGGGAAGGAGCATCAATAGCGGAGCAAGTGCGGCCGGTTTTACTGCAACAGATGAACCTGGAAGACATCCCTGTAATTGACATCATTTTCACAACTGAAGATGAAATTATGAATGGGTTCGCAATGTGGACCAATACCACATTTATATGGGTAGACCAAAACGATGCTGCCATTTGGCTGGAAGATGAAAAATGGCTTTATCAGGTTTTGTCCCATGAACTGCAGCATATTGTCTTTTTCAATAGGATAAAAACTTGGCTGCCACAACCATGGTCATATCTGTTTTCCAAGGTCCCGGGGTGGATGGTAGAAGGATTAGCTGAGTATGAGACGGAACGTTGGCGTCCCTACCGGGCAGATATAAGTCACAAATATCATGTTCTGAAAAATAAAATGGATAAGATGGATCCCCACCACGACGGTTATTCCAAACTTCTTTACTGGTCTGAACGTTTTGGTGATTCCACCATCGTAAAGACGCTGTCTGATCGGAACAATTTTGGTTTGTTCAATTTTGAAGAAGCCTTTAAGAAAAACACCGGGATCACGGTGGGTCAGTTCAACGAGGACTGGCGCCGGCATATGAATACCTATTATTACGGCTACCGGTCTCAGAAAGAAGCCATTGAAGAGATTGGAAAAGTGGTGACCTTGCCCATTGAAAAGCTTAACGGGTTTTCGTTTTATACTGATAGTACCCAGATCGCTATAACCGGTTTGGGCGATAAGGGACAGGGTGACATGTCATTATACATCTTGGAGCGTGATACAACCAAGGAACGGGAAGCGCGGGAGGAACGCAAAAAGGATAAAGAAGAACCAGAAAAAGAAGCTGACAAGGAGCCGGGCTTTTTTGCTAAGTTATTTGGCAAGGATAAAAAAGAAGGCGAAGAACAGAAAAAAAAGCCTAAACCCATCATCATCTGGGGAAAAAAAGAAGTAGATTATGGTATTTTTCATAAGCACATGAACTGGTCCAATGATGGGCGCAAACTGGTGTACGCAAAATACCATTTTGGTAACCATCAATCAATGGTCTATGATATCAAGGTCTATGATCTTGATGAAAAATCGTCTGAATGGCTCACTCAATCTGAACGAGCAGCCTATCCTGATTGGTCTCCGGACGGAAAAAAAATCATATATGTATCTCATGAAAACAGTGTGGCAAACTTGTTTACGATGAACTCAGATGGCTCTGATAAAAAACAAATCACTAGCTATCTTTATGATACGCAAATTATGGATCCTCACTACTCACCAGATGGGAAATCTATTGTTTTTTCTATGGCTGATCAGGAAGCGAATCTGGATCTCTTTATCATGGACATAGCGAGCACTGAAATTCGAAGAATAACCGACCATCCTGCTGCAGAATATTTACCTGTCTGGCACCCTGGAAGTGATTATATATCCTATACCTCTCACGTTGGCTCTACGCCTAACATTCATACTGTCAATATATCCACAGGCCAAACGAAGCAGGTCTCTGATGTTGGAGATGCTGTTTGGTCCGCGCAGTGGTCACCCGTAGATAGCACTATAATGTCTGTCACTCTACCAGATGTTGATACAGTTCGAATTGTGAATATAGATCCCCATCGTGTCGTTACAACGCAAGCACTTGCTATCAGAGACCATTACACTGATTGGCGCAGTGCCGGACCGGACATTCTGCTGACCGGTGTTGACCCGAAAAAGGAAGTCAATATTTTAACATCACATGACTATACACCTACAATTGGTATAAAGCATATGATGACACTAGCATTACCGCTCGGTTATGAGATCTTTGGTTTGACACAATGGTCAGATGCTATGGGCCGGCATTTATTCACAGGTATTGGACTGGCAGATTTTTCAGAAAAGGCCACGCATAGATTTTTACTGGAATATATCAATGCCATGGGCGGCCCCATGTGGGGAATTGTTGCTACGTCTTTACTGGATATCAAAGCAAAACCTTACGATGGCAGAGCTTTGCTTGAGGAGAACAATAGCATTACATTGTGGGCTACGATGCCTTACAACGCCGGTAACAATATGTCCAGCAATCATACCTTTGGCGGCAGTTTGGAATTCACAAACCGTAATGCGAATATCATCAAAGATATAGATGAAGAGACGGGTGAATTTATTTATCTGGATTCAATTCCCCCCCATTTAGAACTACCCGTTTCTGGGAACGAAGGACTGGTTAGCCTAATTTATATGTGGATAGACCGCCGACCCCATAAACAAAATGGAATGAATCCCAGGCAGGGGCATGGTCTTAATATGCAGATCGATCATGCCAATTCAAGTTTGTTTGGCGACTTTGATTACACGCGTATTACCACGGATATGTTTATCAATTTTTTACCGCACAAGAAAAGTCCAGTGGTTATTTTTGGACGCATTAAATCGGTTGCCATGCTCGGGGATAACCCCCCGCTTCAGGATATGCCGGCCATAACAAATGACACACCAATTTATTTGGCGGGTAGTAATATACTGGGCGCAGATGAAGTGTTTCACCTCCGGGGCTGGGATAACTGGCGGTTAGGCGATCGCCTTGTCATCGGTACAATTGAGTCACGCATGGGAGCTCCAAAGGCTTCGCTGGTAGCCTTTCTTGATTTTGGGAATGCCTGGTATGCCGATGGAGAAATGGATGACTGGCTTTCCACTGGTGGTGCTGAATTACGTGTGAATCTATTTGGCTTTGTGCTGGCTTACGGAACGGGTCAGGATTTCAATCGTTGGCGGGATAAGGAAGTGCCGACAAACTACTTACGGCTGTCCCTTATTAATCCGTTCTAATTTAAATCATCGGCACAAACCGTACGGACAGGGATTGTTTTGTCTGGATGAATCCTCTTTTATTTTTTGTAATAATGTGCAGATACTGGTGATTTACGTCTGGTCCCACAGGGATGACCATTTGGCCATTGGGTGCCAGCTGCTCAATTAAAGCATCCGGAACCTGGGTGGGTGCTGCTGTAGTTATGATCCGGTCATAAGGAGCATCATTGACCCATCCCTTTTTCCCATTGAAACAGAGAACCTCAATATTTTTGTAATTTAATTTTTTCAATCTCTTTTTTGTTGAATTCGCAAGTGCTTTTACAATTTCAAGGGAAATAACTTTTTTTACCAGCAAAGACAGTATTGCAGCCTGGTATCCACAACCGGTGCCGATTTCAAGAACGGTGTGGTGAGATTGGACATTTAGCATTTCTGTCATGAATGCAACAATGTAGGGTTGGCTGATTGTTTGTCCATGACCAATAGGAAGAGGATTATCACCGTAGGCAAAAGGGCGTTGAGCCTTGCCCACAAAAAGATGACGGGGAACTTTTTCAATAGCTTCCAGCACCTTTTTGTCAGCAATATCACGCCTGACCAACTGATTCTTAATCATGTGTTTTACATTCAAGTCCATGAAACACCTTGTACCTGAAAATGATATTTTAGAATTTCTTAGTGAAATTTAGGAAGAATTATATATGAAACAATTCACCAGATTTTTATGCTTTTCCCTGGTTGTTTTTGGGTTGTTTGGGCAATCTGGAAGGCCGTATGTGTTGCTTGTTTCGTTTGATGGGTTTCGGGCAGAATATCTGGACTGGTACCATACTCCAAACTTTGATCGCCTGGCCCAGCAGGGAGTAAAAGCGGAAAGTATGAAACCGGTTTTCATAACCAAGACTTTTCCCAATCATTACAGCATAGCGACAGGCATGTACGCCGATCATCACGGACTAATTGCCAACACATTTTACGATGCTGAATTTGATGCCACCTACAGGATTCGTGATCGCTCTGCCGTTGAAGATGCACGCTGGTATGGTGGGGAACCGATTTGGTGTACAGCTGAAAAGCAAGGAGTAAAAACCGCATCCTATTTTTGGGTAGGATCAGAATCGAAAGCCGGCGGTTGTCAACCATCGGTCTGGAAACGGTATGATCATGATTATCCGTTTGAAGCACGGATAGATTCGGTGGTGGCATGGTTTCAGAAGCCCCCCAAAACCCGCCCGCATTTAGTTCTGCTGTATTTCCATGAACCGGATGCTGCCGGGCATGTTTTTGGTCCAAACTCGGATGAAACCGAGACTGCAGTTGAAAACATGGATAGTGTAATGGGAGCAATATTAGACAGGGTAAAAAATCTCCCAGTGTATAAACAATTAAACATAATTGTTGTGAGTGATCATGGCATGGCTGGGATTAATCCGAAACGTATAATTAACTTGAATGATTATACTGATTTATCAGGATTCACCCAGGAAGGGACCGGTCCCACATCTTTTTTATATGGTGGAGGGACAAACCGGCTACATCAAGTTTATGCGGATTTGAAAACTGCCCCGCATATTTCTGTTTATTTGAAAACTGAAATCCCCAACAGGCTCTATTATAAAAATCATTATCGAATTAAGGACCTGCTCTTGATAGCTCATGAAGGCTGGTCAATTCTTAACTTTAAACGCCCTAATCCAAAACGATATGCAGGTGGAACTCATGGCTATGACAACGTGCTTGAAAGCATGCACGCTATTTTTCTTGCTGATGGTCCTGCTTTTAAGAACGGATACTTACGGGGAACGTTCGAAAACGTGAATATCTATCCTTTGATTGCTAACATCCTTCAGTTAACTCCAAACACTGGTATAGATGGGGATTTAGACAATATTGCAGATATTCTTTCAAAAAATAAGCAGTGATTGAATTTACAACTTGATTTTCCTTCCGCTTTTCATTAATGCCACAGCTGAAAAGAAGAAGATTAAAGCCATAGTTAGAGCCATCCAAAAGCTGATAATTGGGGGGGAGTCGGAGATGCCAAGAATGGTGAATCGAATCCCATTAATCATATAGTAGATTGGGTTGAAAAAACTGAGTACCTGTGCCCACTCTGGCAGCATCTTAATTGAGTAGAATATGCCCCCAAGAAAGCTGAGCGGAGTGAGGAAAAAGTTTTGCATCATGGCAAGTTGATCCCAGCTGTCTGCCAGTTGTCCTAATAAAAGACCCATGCTGGAAAATGTCCAGGCAACTATGAAGATATATCCCAGAGAAAAAATCGGACTGCTGACCGGCAGACCAATTAAAAGAACACCAAGCAGCAAAACAAGAGTACCGTTTACAAACCCCCGTACCGTTCCTCCAATAATATACGCTAAAGAAATTTCCAGACTGGAAAGGGGTGCTGTTAAAATATCCGGCAATTGTTGAAGTAATTTCATTTGAAGCATGGATGAAGCAGTGTTTGAGCTTGCATTGGTAAGGGTATTCATCATAATGAGTCCGGGCAGGATAAACAAGGTATATGGAACCCCATTTATTTCAGCGATCCGCTGTTGGAGTGTAAATCCGAATATGAGAATATACAGAGCTGACGAAATAAGACCAGGTAAAATTGTCTGGCGGTATACACTAAAAAACCGTCCTACTTCACGGCTTGTTAATGTCCATAATCCGATCCAATTCATGTGGTTTATTCGTTAATCCCTCTTCCTGTAAGACTGAGGAAGACATCTTCAAGAGAAGATTTTGTTGTCTCCACTCGCTGTATCTGACAGCCATTTTTTGAAATGAGGCTGATTATTTTAGATATCTCCGTTTCAGCATCTTTCACGGTAAAATGCAACTGACTATTATTTTGGGTATACGAGTATGATTGAAGTAAAGCAGGCAGAGTGTCATCCCATTTTGTGAGGTGGACGGTAATTCCTGCTTTCCCCAGCTGGCTAATAAGATTTTTTGGGGCGCCCTCTGTGATAACTTTTCCTTTGTGAATAATAGAAACATATTCGCACAGGAGTTCTGCTTCTTCGATATAGTGTGTGGTTAAAAGAATTGTTTTTCCCTGCTGGTGAAGCTGCCTGAGATAATCCCATAGTTCATGGCGCAATTCCACATCTACACCTGCAGTTGGTTCATCGAGTATAATAATCTTTGGATCGTGAACAAGGGCTTTCGCTATTTGATAGCGACGTTTCATTCCTCCCGAGAGTTGTCTTAAACGGGATTTACGTTTTTTCCAGAGACCTAGACGGTTCAGGAGTTCTTCTATGCGTTCTTTGGCATTTTTTGGTGAAATCCCATAATACCCGGCTTGATACTGGAGGAGTTTTTCAATAGGGAAAAACCAATCAATGGACAATTCCTGTTGTGCTGTACCTATCTGGGATCGTGTGAAACGATATTCTTTTTCAATATCTTTTCCAAAGACAGCAATGTTACCGCTGTCTTTTCGCACTAAACCGGTCAGGATATTAATTGTAGTGGACTTTCCGGCACCGTTTGGCCCAAGAAGGCCAAAAAATTGTCCATCTAAAATGGTAATATCTACATTTGAAAGGGCTTCAGAACCATTATATGATTTGGACAGTTTTTGTATTTTTACTGCAGAAGTGGTCATTTGACTTCTGATTCAAACCCAATATGTTTTTCGAAAGGGCTGGGAAAATCAAACCCTTCAACGTTTGGGAAATGAACGACTGAAGCAATAAAACCCCAGGGAATTAAAATGGAAGCAGTTACATTTTGATACGCAGGTTTTTTGGGTGTGGAATTAATATCTGCTTTGGGAATTCGGAATTTTGGATGTTTCATCCATATTCCAAACTCATCATAGCCGGTTATATGGGCATAAATTCGGCCTTCGTTAATTCCTAGTCCTTTTAGAGGTTCATAATTATCCAGGACAATCAGGACAATGTCATTAACAATATCTTCAATTTTCATCATGGTTAGAATTCCTTTTTGTAGGGTTATGAGTTTTTATAGTATCACACCGGAGTAGTTTTCAAGAATCAAAAGAAATATTTTTAGAGTGAAGGACAATTTAACATTGGGTTATGGTACAGTAGATTGATATGCAATATTACCGACGGTAAAACCAATAAGCCAACCTGAGAGCACATCTGAAATAAAGTGGTTCCCCGTATAAATCTGGCTATATCCTGAGAGGAGAGCATAGAACACGGCATAGGGAGAATATCCAGGATGAATTAACGAGAGAACAGTTGCAAAACTTGATGAAACCGCAGCATGACCAGAGGGAAAAGATGGCGTAATGCGGGTATTCCACAGCCTCGGGTGATAAGTGCGTTCAGGCCGCTTTCGATCAACTGAATATTTTAACACTCCTACCAAAATACCTGTTAGAGGAATTGTAGTGATTAATGCTTCTTTTTCTGTACTTGTTACTGAGTTTAATGTTTGAAGAAGGGTAATCCCTTCAAAGGGCAATGAGGCAAGATTTATAGTTTCCATGGTAACATCTAAAAATGGATGTTGGTTGGATCCCTGAAGTACCAAGGAAAGATTTTGATCTATCTTTAGTAATGCACTTTCAGTTGCAAAACATTGGTAAAAAATAAAAAATACGGTTATAAAATACTTCATTAATTTATATGTATCATTTTTTGAAAATCATCTTCGGACAAGATTGGAACACCAAATTCCTGTGCTTTGGTTATCTTGGATCCGGTTGATTGCCCCGCAATTATGAAAGTGGTCTTTTTACTCACAGAACTGCTGGCCCTTCCCCCAAGGGATTCTACTAATTCCTTTGCTTCTTTCCGGGTAAATTTTGTTAAGACACCTGTGAACACAAAAGTTTTTCCTGCCAGCACTTGGTCCTTTTCCTTTGATTCTACCGGTGACAATGTTACCCCCAGAGAAAAGCATGAATTTACTACATCCACATTGGATGAATCTGACCAGAACCGGACAATTCCGTCAGCAACAATTCCGCCCACCTCAAAGATGGATTCTAATTCTTTTTTCTTTGAAGACATAAAACGGTGGAAATCGCCTTCGTAATGTTTTTCAAGTACTTTTGATAAGTATTCACCCACGTTTCGAATACCAAGGGCGAATAGGAACCGGGCAAAACCTGTTTGTTTTGAACTCTCAATAGCGCTGATAGTGTTCCGGGCTGATTTATCTGCCATACGTTCCAGCGGAATAAGATCTTCAAGTGTCAATTTGAACAGATCATCTACGGTCTGAACTAGGCTGGTTTCCACCAGCTGGTCTACTAATTTGTTTCCGACTCCATCAATGTCCAGGGCGTTTTTGGAGACGAAATGTTCTATCCGTCCTTTCATTTGTGCAGGACAGGACAAGTTCTGACAGCGGGCAACCGCTTCACCTTCGGGGCGATACACATCATGTCCGCAGCTGGGGCATGAGTCAGGAAGACTGTAAGGTTTGGTGTCATTATTCCGTTTTTCATTAATCACTTTCACAACCTTTGGGATGACATCTCCAGCACGTTCAATGATTACCGTATCGCCTATCCGGATATCCTTTCGGTTGATTTCATCCTGATTATGGAGTGTAGCATTGGTTACTGTAACCCCGCCGACAAATACCGGAGTCAACCTGGCTACTGGTGTTACAGCACCGGTTCTCCCAACCTGGGGCATGATGTCCTGTATTACAGTTGTGACTTGTTGAGCCTTAAATTTATTGGCGATTGCCCAGCGTGGCGAACGGCTCCGGACGCCTACTTTTCCCTGCAGGGAAAGTGAATTAATTTTCATTACAGTACCGTCAATATCATAAGGCAAGGTGTTTCGTTTATCTTCCATATCCCGGTGGTATTCAATAGCTTCTTCCACCCCGTTTACTTTTTGGATCATTGGATTAACAGGGAACCCCCACCTCTTCAGGTCTTCCAAAAACTCAAGATGGGTTTCGTAAACTTTATCACGCATAGTACCGGGCTGGTAGCAGTAGGTGGAAAGGGGACGGCTGGCAGTGATTGAAGAATCCAACTGCCGCAGACTCCCGCTGGCAGCATTGCGTGGATTTACAAACAAAGATTCACCGTTTTCTTCTCGTGTTCTGTTGAGGGATTCAAATCCCACTTTGGAAATAAATACTTCCCCCCGAACTTCAAGCAGATCAGGGCTTGGTAATTCGTCTGTTCTTAACCGCAGAGGGATGCTCTGGATTGTTCGAAGATTCTGAGTGATATTTTCTCCGGTGAACCCATCTCCACGAGTTGAACCTGAAGTGAACATGCCATTTTCGTACACTAATTCTATCCCGATGCCATCCAGTTTTGGTTCAGCGACATATTCAATTGGTTCATCCGTTTCTATCTTTTTTTTTAATCGTTTATCAAAGGCTCTGATTTCTTCTTCATTCATTGCATTTTCTAATGATAACATGGGCAATTGATGAGGGATTGACTCAAAGTTGGATAACGGCGGAGCACCAACTCTTTGAGTGGGAGAATCAGGGGTAATCAGGTCAGGGTATTGTTTTTCCAAATGTTCAAGTTCACGAAGGAGCCGGTCGTATTCGTCATCCGAAATGATGGGATCGTCCAATACATAGTAACGGTAGTTGTGGTTCGCGAGTTGATCCCGTAGAGACAGGATTTGGTTTTTCGTATCCATCAGTGATCAGAATTCTTTTTTATAGTATTCAACGGGATTAATCAGTTTGTGTATAACAGGCTGGATAACCCCATTTTTATTAATGGGTGTTGCAAAAATTGAATAGTTTTTCAGACGCACAACAAAAAAATACTGGAGAAACAAACCGGGGGAAACAGCAGGATCATACCGGACAGAATAGCGTCCCCGGTTCAATTTCATGGGGAATTCCTGGTATCGGCTGGTTGTGTCGGTTCTTATAAACAGGCTCACAGATTCCAGACTGTCTTCAGGGAAATGAACGAAAAGTTCTAAATCATACACCCGGCCCTGAAACATAATTTCTTCCGGGTGATGGATAATTCTAACTGTTTCCAGGAAACTCTCAACGGGTAGTTTTTCGATCGTATCGGCTGGTTCAGATGAAAATAAAAAAATGGAGAGAAGTGTAAATACCGACAAGTAATTAGACCTGTTTTTGGTTTACATAATGGTCAACATAGGATTTAATTGAAAATTGTTCAAGTCCATTCATTTTAAATGAGGAATGTACATAATTTCCCCTTTCATCCAGGCTGTATAGGTCAGAATAATAATCACGATTTTCAGAAATATTTTTCATGGCTTTAACTAATTCTTCTGCATCATCGTCAGTATTATAAATTCCAAAAGATGCCCGGACCATTCCCGACTTAAGTTTAAAAGCATCCTCAAAATCCTCCTCATTTAATTTTGTTGTGGCTTCCAAAAGATCATCCAGGATCATTTCTTTTACATAAGGGTGAGCGCAAAAGCACTCATTCCGAACGGCAATATTGTGGTAATCATTCAAAATTGCCGCTACAAGGCCGTGATCCATATCCTTGATATTAAAAGAAATACAAGCTGATCGAGGGCAGATGGAATAGTCAGTTTCACCATAGATATGCACATTGGGAATTTGCTTGATCTGTTTTAACGTATTATTAATCAATTGGGATTCTACTTTATTAATAAAATCCATTCCAATAGTATCAAGGACTTCCAGAACAGCAGCCAGACCGATAGCGCCTGCAATGTTTGGAGTGCCTGCTTCTTCACGGGTGGGAAATTCTTCTGAAATGATGTATCGATCGAGAAAGACATTGTCAACCATCCCTCCACCCACTTCTTCCGGTTCAATGTCCCGAAGGATGTCTTTTCGGCAAATAACAGCACCGGGTGATCCAGGTGCATAGGTTTTATGTCCGGAAAATATAAAGGCATCTAAATTTCGATTTGAATTTTTATGTCCACTAATTTTTACAGGTAAATGAGCAATCATTTGGGCACCATCCACTATTATGAACGTATCATGATCATGGGCTAATTCGGCAATATCATAGATCGGGTTGATAATTCCAGTGACGTTACTGACCCCTGTCACTGCAACATATTTGATTTTTCCGCGATTCGTTTTCAAGACATTTTCCAGATAATCCAGGTTTATACAGCCGGGTTGGCCATCGTGATTGTCTAAAGGAATGTGGATGACTTTTTGGGCATATTTTCGATGGGGCAAGTCATTTGAGTGATGTTCCATAAGTGATATGATCGCTATTTCCCGTTCGGGTTGGTACTTACGGAAGACCCGGGCAAGCCTGTTTATTCCAGCGGTACTTCCGCTTCCAGTAAAAAAACAGGTGTAGGTTTCCTGGTCAGCCTGCAGAAATGATAACACGCGGTCATGTGCCCATTGGTATTCCTGGGTCGATATTTTAGCAGAAAAATGGAGTAAACTATGAGTATTGGCATAGTGATTATAAAATTCCTGAATTGCACTGTGGGCGGCACCCATCATGAGAGTAGATGCAGTTGAGTCAAGATAAACTCGGCGGGTTTTTCTTCCATCGGCCAAGGTATACATTGTATCGAGACCAATAAAATCTCCCTGGATCTTTTGAAATAAATCCATCATTTTATCTTAAGTAAAAATAGTAACATCTACACTGTCTCTTTAAAAAAAGTTATATGATCCTGATACATTATGTTTCTTTGAAATGGAGACAATTGCTTTTCCATTCCTGGTATGTTGTATGCTGCCGGATAAAACAATCAAAACTGCAGCGGACTTTCCCCACAGCAATTTGTGGGCGCTGGTTCCTTTGAGTAGAATGTATTATAACTATGTATTTTTTGAATGGCCGTTTAGCATACTGCCCCATATTCGACAGGGCCGAAAATGCAAAAATCAGATCTTCGTCAAAGCGGTTTCGATCTGCCTGAATATCTAAGCGGAATACTCGACCTTTGTTGGTCTTATAAATATTTGCGCCCAGCAGTGTAGGTGAAGAATGATCTCTGGAAAAATAATTAGGTGTCATGGCTAAAAGTTGAGAATCTTTGAAAAGAGGTTTTCCAATAAGAAAAACAGGAAGGATCAGGATTATACAGTTTTTTACGAGACTCATTCTAGCGATACCATTTTAAAAGAACGCTTAAAAAGATACAAATCCCCAAAATTGCGAACAACACCAGTTTTTGAAACCGTGTCTGTGAATAAATAACGGATTTTGAAAAAATCACCTTGTCCTCATTCAGAAAATCTTTGAGTCCAAAAGCCCACCTCAAGGTGTCCCCTTTAACAGAATCAGCATTTGTTTTTGTGATCATTCCAGGCAGAACCAGGGAGAACTGAAAATGATCATCCTTTAAACCATGAGTCACGCGGATTTCTTCTGCAAAGGGCTCCATGGCCAGGCTCATTTTCTGGATAAAATCCAAAGGGAGTCGTTGCAGAAAAGGGCTTAGTGCCGTTTGCAGCATTTCCGGCCGATTCTGTTCCAGTTCTTCCAATAGCTGGATTGTTTCAACATGAATAAAATAATTTTTTAAGTGGTTGTCAATTCGTTCTAGAAGTACCAAATCTAAATGAATAGAGGTGTCAAATTTTAACCTGTTCAGTGCCTGTGAACAAACATAAACCATCGCCTCTGGAAGCCATTGAATTGAGTCAGCTTTTTCTGTATCTTGGAGAGAATCCCCGAATTTTGGATATTTACGATACACTTCCCGTCCTCTGAATATCTGCTCAACAGTATAGGTTGTAGAAATCCAGTTTTCCTCCTTTTTTACCGTGATGGGATGCTGGAGGGGTACAATGGAGGATGAATCTTTTGTAAACAATGTCATCCCGGACAGGAGCCCCTGTGTCTCCATTATCCAGGTTTCTTCTTCAGAGTTCTGGCTTTGTTCCTTGTGTTGAGTTGAAGTCCAGATGGAATTTGGTTTTGGGTGCGGGAAATCGTCATCAAATACATCAGTTGAATCACCTTTTGTTACAAAATGCATTTTATATTTTCCATCTGGGTGGACGTGTACAGTGATCAAATGTTCAACACATCCTGTCAGGATCAGACCCAGAAGAAGGAGAGTATAGTTAATAATTTTTTTCAACATTGGTTATTTCTTAAATCATATGAAATATAAGAAAAAAGGGACATATGTTGATATGTCCTCTCCTAAAGATATAGGACAACTGTATAGGTAATTCAAAGCTGGGGGTTTTGACTCATGATTATTTGTATACCTTGTAAACAACCTGTAAATTTGCGGTTGTTTATTCATGGGACACAACTGAATATGGGCGATTAGCTCAGCTGGTCAGAGCGCCGTCTTCACACGGCGGAGGTCGGCAGTTCGAACCTGCCATCGCCCACAATTCAGAAGACTTCATATTATGGGGGAAATTTTCTGTTTTTAAAGTAATTATGAGAAGTTTATTATGAAACAATTAGCGTTAATAAAAACCGTTGTCAAACATTTGTTTTCATCTGTGTTCACAATGAAAAACTGTGTTCCTATAAAAATGCTTTTACCGCTATTATCAATTGTTTTTAGCCAGAGCCCTGATTTTACCCTGACAATCAACGTAAGCGGCGGTGGATACGGCTATGATCTTAACATCGGTTTTTCTCCAGATGTTTCAGATAAATATGATCCAGGAATTGATAAGTATGCACCTCCGCCATCACCGCCTGGAACTTTTGATGCAGCCCTGTGGTGGAATAATGATCGCTGGTATTCTCAAATTGTGCATGGAGACACTTCAGATCTTATAGAGCATACATGGAACATACAACTCCAGTATCCAGAAAATGATTTCATTAGTCTGCATTGGGATAATGGGTGCATTGCTCCTTTAGGGACATTTATTCTCCAAGATGCGTTTGGAGGAGAATTGGTTAATGTAGATATGACGGCTGTAGATAATGTAACGTTGGATAATCCTGAGCTCAGGACGATGCAATTGAAGGTCACTCCAAAACTGTATTTCCCTAAACAACCACCTGCGGGATTTGAGTTTACACCAATTCCTGTATCAGGAACTTTTATCAGCACAATTACAATAAATGGTCAGAGTGCCAAGGGATGTGACTGGCTTGCCGCTTTTGATGAAAATGGAAATTGTGCAGGTTCAAGAGCGTTGATCATTAACGATGGTTTGGCCTGGACCAATATTCCAATCTATGGAGATGACAGTACAACACCAGATGTTGACGAAGGCATGAATCCGGGAGAAAAATTTGTTCTGAAACTTTGGGATGCTTCTTCCGGCCTTATCTTTGAATATTCTGAAAGCTTTGACTGCTGGTCAAATCAGAAAGGCGCTCCTATGCCGGGCTGTGGAGGTGTAGGTAAATCTTATAATTTTTCAGATGAGAAGTGAGACGTAAGAGGTAGTTTATTCTGCCCCTCACTTTTTTATACAGGAGTCCCCAAAATAAGGATAAATTGAAACGTTTGAAGAAAAAAAATAAATCATTTTTTGGACTGTTTGAAGAAGGAAAAACACTTTTTAATCAGGGAGAGATTTACCAGGCTCACACCACCTGGGAACATATCTGGAAAGATGGGGATGAGGAAGTCCGGGGAAATATTAAGGGTTTTATTCAGTTAACCGGCGGTCTTTTAAATAACAGCTATGGAAAAAAACGAGCTGCAGAATACCTGCTCATTAAAGCAATAAAGAATATAAAACACGCGGATAACTTATCTGGTAAGTTGGATTTTGATTCAATCATCGAACAAATAAATCAGTATATAACCAAAATGCAACAAGGCATCAATTGTAGGCAAGGTATATCTATATCCTTATGAAATGTGTGATCCATGTTGAAAATTCACCATATTCATCTTCAGGAATATTTATAGAGATGGAAATTTTTTAGGATAGTATGACATCCAATTAAGAATGGATTAGTTACAGTTTCTGGCGCACCAAACGAGGAGCTTCCACCACGGACACTAAACAGTATATTTTATAACAAGAAGGACCAATTCTATCTGAAATAACTTTTTAGATTATAGATAGAACTAAATTATTTCTTGCCAGCGATCCATTGGATGGCTTTTTGAGTTATTTTGGACAGGTAACGATCTTTTCTGGTGATGATGCCTGTTTCCCGGGAAAAGGGTCCTTCCATAATTGGAATTGACACAAGGCTTTTCTTTTTTATTTCCTGCTGCACAGTATTTTCTGGTAGTATGGACACACTGTCTCCCAACTCCAAAGTTTGTTTTAAGGTTTCCACATTATCAAATTCTTTCACAGTTTTCACATAAACATTATATTTTTTTAGGATTGTATCAATAGCTCCCCGGGTTGGGATTTCCTTAATAAATGCAATGAAATTCATATTATTTAGATTATTAAAGCTAATTTTTTTCTTCTTGGAAAGTTTATGTTTGGGGGAACAAACAAATACTAGGTTTTCATTCTTGGTAAATTGAATATCAACCAATGGATGTGGCCATGGATATGCAACGATTCCGAAGTCACACAATCCATGGATGACATTAGTGTATATTTTGTCTGAACGATTATATTCTATATGAAGGTTGGTTTGCTTATATTTTTTCATAAAAGATTTTATTAATGGTGGCAGATGATAAAATCCAATAGAATAAACAGATTCAATATTTACTGTTTGGGCAATTACCCCGGGTTCTGTTTCCATTTGATCCCGTGTGAGTTGATAAGTTTCCAGTATTTGTTTGCAGCCCTTCAAAAAAATTTCCCCTTCTTGAGTCAGGGCGAACTTTCCTTTTCCACGAATAATTAAAGTCTTGCCAAAATATTCTTCAAGGACTGAAATCTGCTGACTCACAGCTGACTGGGTGATAAAGTTAATTTCAGCTGCCCCGGAAAAGCTTTTGGTTGCCACCAGATCCTGAAATACTTTAAACATATCTATATGTAATCTTGAACCCTTCATACTATTAGCACTGCTAATAATATAATTTACTATTTTTAATAGTAATTATATTGAAATAAAATTATAATTTATTATAAGACAATAGGAGCCGAATATCGGATTTTATTATGGCAAAATTATTAACAACACCATGTAAATATGCAATCCTGTCGATTCTCTTTCTGGTAATAAACTGATTGATAAAGTAAATATTAACAGGCAGTAAAACCGATGGATGAGGAAAGTTTTTAACATGAATACAAGATATAGTTTTCTATTAGCACCATTGTTCGGACTAATTCTCTTCAGCTTACTGTCTGTAGCCAGGCTGGAATCGGCGGAAGGCCCCGGGAGATCTGGTGCAGCCCTGTATAAAGAGTATTGTTCAGTCTGCCATGGCGATGTAGGTGGAGGAGATGGATTTGCCGCGAAATACCTTGACCCCAGGCCCCGGGATTTCAGAAGTGGTGTCTACAAGATTCGTTCTACACCCAGTTTGCCCACGGACGAGGACATCACCCGGACAATTACCAAGGGTATACCTGGAACTTTGATGCCCGCATTTGAATTTGAGAAAGACCTGAAAGAAGTAGAGATAAAAACCTTGGTCGCGTATGTAAAAAGTTTCTCTGACGCGTTTGATAGCGAAACTCCAGAACCGATTTCGTTCCCGAAACCTCCTTCCAAGACTGAAGAACTTCTTGCCATGGGTGAAAAACTCTATGTTGATGCAGGTTGTGGAGCATGTCACGGCTCATCGGGGAAAGGAGATGGCCCATCTGCGAAAACCCTTCAGGATACATGGGGATATTCTATCTCTCCTTATGATTTTACTATTCCCGGTAGAATGAAAGGTGGTTCAACTGTAGGTGATATCTACAGAGCCCTTTATGTTGGGATTGGTGGTACTCCAATGCCGGCGTATGGCGAGACATACACCGAAGAACAAAATTGGGGACTTGCCTATTATGCTTTGTCGCTTTCTGATTCTGATGAGGATAGTGATGACTGGGGAGATGACGATGATGACTGGGGAGATGAATCTTCGGAGACAGTCGAAGGGGATTCCAATATTGGCAAAGATCTAGTCATGGGTGTAAAGCCCTTCGAAAACGGCGGTCCACCCTGCATAGGTTGTCATAGTGTGATGGGCATCGGAGCTTCTGGTGGCGGTCCTTGGGGTCCTGATCTTACCATCGCGCATCAAAAGTTCAAAGAGTATGGACTTGAAACAATCCTTGAGACTATTCCTTTCCCGACAATGGGTCCTCTGTTCCATCCTCGTCGGATCACTGATGAAGAGAGAGGACATATAGTGGCTTTTCTAAAAAGCACAGAGTCTGCCGAAGTTCAGATAGCGTCTGTTAAAGCATCTTCTTTTTACACTCAGACAATTATCGCAGGTATTTTAGGAGTAATTTTGCTCACATTTATAGGGCTTATCGCAGGAAAAAAGAATATGGAGCTTAAATAATGAAATGGTTTAATGAGACAAAGGATTCCAGATCATGGGAGGAATTTTACCGTAAGAGATGGAGCTACGACTATAGCGTGCGATCAGGTCACGGCGTGAATTGTTCCATGGCTTGTAGTTGGGAGGTCTTTGTAAAGGACGGACTCATTTGCTGGGAACTTCAAAAGACGGACTATCCACAGATTGATCCTGATATCCCGAATGTTGAACCCAGGGGTTGCCAGAGAGGAGTCACGGCTTCTTGGTATCCTTACAGCCCCTTAAGGCCCAAGTTTCCTTACGTACGCAAAGTGCTGTGGGATTTTTATACCGAAGAACTCAACAGCGGCAAAGATGCTGTTGAAGCATATGCAAGCGTCGTTGAAGATAAAGAGAAGTCAAAGATATACAAATCTGCAAGAGGCAAAGGGGGTTGGAAGAGAGTAAGTTGGGACCAGGCGACTGAACTAGTCGCAGCAGGCCAGATTCACACCATCAAAAAGTATGGACCTGACCACATGGCCAACTTTTCACCTATCCCGGCCATGAGCTTGCTCAGCTTCATTTCAGGGCACAGGTATAACAATATTCTGGGCGGTATTTACTGTAGCTATTATGAATGGTACCACGATCTTCCGCACGTCTCGTCATCGATGTTTGGGGATCAGACGGAAAATTGCGAGAGTTCCGATTGGTATCTTGGCACTTATTGGGTTGTTGCCGGTTCAAACATAAACATGACCCGTACCGCTGATGCTCATTTTCTTTCAGAGGCAAAATACCGCGGCTCAAAGATTGTGGTAATGTCGCCCAACTATTCGGATGTGGCAAAGTATGCTGATACATGGGTTCCACTCGTACCTGGTAGCGATGGTGCCTTTCTTATGGCATGTATCCATGTCATCCTGAAAGAGTTCTATGTTGATAAAGAAACACCATACTTTACCGAATATTCAAAGCAATACACCAACCTACCTTTCCTCGTGGTTCTGGATAAAGATGGCGACAAATACCAGATGGGGCGCTTCCTGCGCGCGTCTGATATTACAGAATACGCCGAGGAGGAAAACGCCGATTGGA
>CAJWIT010000023.1 GCA_913041945.1 uncultured Fidelibacterota bacterium | reverse complement strand
TACTGTGCAATTATGCTATGGTGCTTATAATGCCGATTTATTAGTAACGCCCATGGCAGGTCCACCTGTTAACGACACCTGGCACGTATCTACCGCGGGTTCAGATGACACAGGTGATGGCTCAGAAGGCAACCCCTTTGCCACTATCCAAGCCGGGATTGATGCCGCAAGTGATGGTGATACTGTTCTTGTGGCAGACGGCACCTACACAGGCACAGGAAACAAGGAACTGACCTGGATCGGATGGGAAAACCACATTGTTGTCATGTCCGTCAATGGTCCCGATAATTGTATCATCGATCTGGAAGATAGCGGCCGCGCCTTTACGTTTATATCTGGAATAGTGGATCCCATCTGGATAACAGCAGATGATGTAATTGAAGGTTTTACTATCCGCAATGGGCATCCTCCAAACTGGGGCAATGGCGGTGCTATTTACTGTTATTATGGATATTTGAATGATGTTTCACCTACAATAAGGAATTGTGTGTTTGAAAACAATACGGCCGATTTAGGAGGTGTACTGTATGTCAGCGGCGGCAGTTCATTGGTTGAAGACTGTGTTTTCGAAAACAACAGTGCTCTGAACGGTGGTGCTGTCTGGACGGGTAACGCTGGTGGATCTACTAACTTGGTTTTTTCAAATTGTACCTTCAAAAATAATTCTGCTACCTCAAATGGAGGAGGTGCATTTACCATTAGCAACATCTATCCGGAGGGTACGGATGCTTCTCCTGGATTTAAAATAGAAAACTGCATATTCGATGGGAACTCTGGTCCTTATGGAGGTGCCATTAATTTCTACACTTCTACTCTGGACGTAGAGGGATGTCTTTTTATCAATAATTCAGCCTCAACAAATGGCAATGCACTGTATGTATATAATTATGGAGGTCCAGTGATTAAGAATTGTACCATTGCAGATAACACTGGCCCGGAAGCTGTTTATTGTTACGGATTTAATGGTACAGTTGAGCCGGTTTTCGTGAATACAATCATCTTGGATGAGAACAGTGCCTTTGGTTTTGAGAACACTGACCAGGCGAACCCGATCATTTCCTACTGTGATATTCAAGGCGGTTTTCCGATTACAGGTACGGATGGAGGCGGCAACATTGATTCCGATCCTTTTTTCTGTGAACCTGACAACGGCGACTACACCTTAGCAGAAAACTCACCTTGTGTTGGAACAGGTCAAGATGGTGCCAATATGGGGGCGTTAGAAGTTGGTTGTGGACCCCTTACCCCTGAAGAAAGCCATTTCAGTTTTAACTACGCAGGAAGCATTACTGGTACTTTTTCGGTTTCTGATGATTTGAATCCGATGATAATTCCTTCAGATGGTGTCGTAACTGACCAGGGAGAAATTGATGGAATTACTTATTCTACTTTCTCAGGAGTTGAAGCAGTTTCCATTGATAGTATTAATCTTGGGGTAGTTCTTCTTCAACAGGCAGGTGAATTGGTATTGGGCGATTATCCCGTTGATCCTGTTACTAATTCAGCAATGTTTGGATTTGCTCTTGGTGCCACAGTGACGGAATTTCCTGATGATATTGAAGACCTTGAAGCAGATGCAGCATATCTCAGCGTTTCGGGGACAATTACAATCTCTGAAATAACTGAAACTACCATTTCTGGAATGTTCTCAGGTACTATGTTGCACTGGCTTGACCCTACAGACATGATCTCTGTAACCGATGGAGAATTCACTGTGAATACTGAAACAATTTTTCAACCCTATTTAGAGGGAGATTATAGTTTCGACTATTTTCAACCCCCAATTACATATGGAAATTATTCAGTCTCAGGAGTAATTGATCCACTCAACCTTCCCACCGAAGGTGCTGCAGGGTTTTATGGATTTATAAGTGATACTTCTACATTGATTATTACCGGTGTTGAAACATTTGTTGTTGATGAAGCTGATAGTATAAATATAGGGGCTATCATAATTAATAAACCGGGTGAATTAGGGCCGGGAACCTACGATGTAGATCCGATATCTCAGACTGTCTTATTCGGATTTGCTTTGGGGGCGGAATTCACCACTATACCGGAAGATATAGAAGATTTAATCGCAGACAAAGTTTATATCAGTGGAATGGGATCAATCACAATTTCTGAATTAACTGACGGTTTACTATCGGGCTCATTTTCAGGTACGATATTTAATCCTTTGAATCCCATGGATTATCTATATGTAACAAATGGAAGTTTTTCCCTGAATCAGGGTGAAATACTCCAAATTGATGGGTCATATCCGGATCGACCTTTGCCATCAGATTTTGTATTGGAACAAAACTTTCCCAATCCATTTAATCCTGTGACAACTCTAAGGTATGATCTTCCAGTTGATAATTATGTAACGCTAATAATATATGATCTTAACGGAAAAGAGATAAACCGATTAGTAAATACAAGCCACCCTGCAGGACACCATTCAGTCATGTGGAATTCCACAGACAGTTTTGACAAACCTGTAAGCGCTGGGATATATCTGTACCAGATTAGAACAGCCGGTTTTGTGCAGACCAGAAAGATGGTGTTGTTGAAGTAAAGCCAATTATCTATAAAAAAACCCGCTTTTTGCGGGTTTTTTTAGCTCTTATATGTGTTTCAACTCATATTTTGAAAAAAAATATGCAAATTTTCGGAATTGAACACTCCCTTACAATTGCACTACAGCAAGCTTCTCCAGTTTTTCCAGGGCAGTTTTTGAATCCGGGGCGGTCACCAGTTCCTTTCGAAATTCTCCTGCGCCGGGGAAATTTTTAATATACCAACCGAAATGTTTTCTCATAAGGTTCAGTCCTACTCTTTCCCCCCGGTTTTCAACAAGTAGGTTGAGATGTCGTCTGCACATTGATATGCGGTCCTCTACCAATGGGGAGGAAGGGAAGGCAGTTTTTTCAAAAATGGATTTGATCTCCCCAAAAATCCATGGATTTCCAAGTGCTGCACGTCCGATCATGACAGCATCACAGCCTGTTTCTTCAAACATTCTTTTTACGTCATCTGCCGTACCAACGTCTCCGTTACCAACAACTGGAATAGAAACTGCCTCCTTCAGAATTTTAATCAGGGACCAGTCGGCTTTTCCCGTGAAATACTGTTTTGTAGTCCTGGGGTGAAGAGTTATTGCTTTTACTCCAGCTTTTTCAAGCTTATTACCAGCTTTTTCAACGATAATTGATTGAGAATCCCACCCAGCGCGCATTTTTACGGTAACGGGAAGTTGAGGAACGGATTCCACAACGGCAGACGTAATTTCTTCCATGAGACTCAGGTCTTTTAATGCTGCTGATCCTGCGCCTCTTTTTGTGACTTTAGGAACAGGACACCCATAGTTGATATCAATAATGTCCGGTTTAAACTGATCTGCCACAAAGCGGGCCGCATTTGCCATGACTTCAGGTTCATCCCCAAAAATTTGTATCCCGATGGGACGCTCTTCATCGGTGAATTTGATCATATCCAGGGTTTTTTCGTTCTTCCGGATAATCCCGTGGGCAGAAACAAATTCGGAATACACAATTCCGGCCCCATGTTCCTTGCATATTATTCTGAATGAATAGTCCGTGACCCCGGCCATGGGTGCAAGGAAGATGGGCGTATGAATGGAAAGATTTCCTATATTGAGCATTGTACCGGGCGGAATTTACATAGAATTTTTCTGTATTAATGTGTAATCAATGCACAGAAAACCCTGGTTGAAATATAACCTTTCCATTTGCACCTAAACGAATAAAGTGTAAATTCGCCCACTTTTTTAGTGATAGAAATATAATCAGGATACAAAAGTGAGGATGTAATGAGCAGAGTGTGTGACGTGACAGGAAAAAAGCCCATGTTTGGAAACAAAGTGAGCCATGCAAATAATAAATCACGCCGCCGGTTTGATGTCAACCTTCAGAAAAAGCGGTTTTGGCTTCCGAATGAAAAACGATTTATAACACTGAAGGTTTCTACACGGGGGATGAGGACCATTGATAAAAAGGGGATTCGTAAAGTGGTGAATGAGCTCCGTGCGCAGGGAAAAAAGATTTAAGACAATACGTATCCCTCTTTATAAAAGCCTTTCCTTTATCGGATAGGCTTTTTTTATGCCTGTTTCAAAGCAGATAGAGTAAATTGATAGAGCTATTCATGCTGCCTGCGAATAAAGGCAGGAATTTCAATATCGTTTCCATAGATCACCGGATTATCGTCATCGATCAATATATTGGGTTTGGGTTTTTCATCTTCCGGAGCCATTTCTTCCGGGGTGTTTTTCTGTTCACTTAAGGAGACGTTTATCTGTTCACCCAGCCTGCGATTGACTTCCCGTTTGGGAACTTTGGTGATGTGTTGGGTTTCGTCCGAATCTTCCCTGTACTTATGGTTATTAAACCCGGTAGCGATAACCGTAACCTGGATTTCTTCTTCCAGTTTCGGATCAATGACGGCACCAAAGATAATGTTTGCATCATTTCCCGCTTCTTCAAAAATGATGGAAGTGGCCTCATCCACTTCATGGAGAGTTAAGCCTGTTCCTCCTGTAATATTTACCAGGATTCCCTGAGCACCGCTGATGCTGGCATTATCCAGCAGGGGGCTCGCAATCGCCTGTTGCGCAGACAGGACTGCCCGTTCTTCTCCTGAAGCAACGCCTGTGCCCATAATTGCTTCGCCCATATTTTTCATGATCGTTTCCACATCAGCGAAATCAAGGTTGATCATACCGTGAACATTAATAAGGTCTGAAATTCCTTTCGCTGCCTGGTTCAGTATGGAATCTGCGAGATGAAATGCCTCCGTGAGTGTGGTACTTTTATCAACGATGGACATGAGTTTCTGGTTTGGGATGATAAGAAGTGTATCACAAGTCTTCCGCATTTCAGAAATCCCCGATAAACCACGGTTCATTCGTTTTGGTCCTTCGAAATTAAATGGCAGAGTGACAATTCCTACCGTCAGGATATCCAGTTCACGGGCTATTTGAGCGATAACCGGTGCGGCACCTGTGCCTGTGCCTCCTCCCATTCCGGCGGTAATAAAGACCATATCTGCCCCTTCCAGCAAGGTCTGAACGGCTTCCCTGTCCGTTTCCATTGCCTCCATGCCAATAGTTGACTGTGCCCCGGCACCTAGCCCTTTCGTCAGGGTGCTCCCGATCTGGATTTTTTGTTCCGCAGCATTATTTTCCAGATCCTGGGCATCAGTGTTGATAACAATAAAATCAACACCTTCCATATTTGTGCTTATCATTCGGTTTATGGCATTTCCGCCTGCTCCTCCTACTCCAACGACTTTTAATTTTGCTTTCTGTTCCGCTAATGGATCAAATTCAAACAGCATTGTCTTTTCTCCTTATTTTTATTGTGGATGGCATTATTTTTTAGTAGTAATTATCATGTTTAATATGTTCGAAGTATCAAAAAAATTCTTTAAACCACGCTGTAAACTTTTTGAACACTTTTCCCGGCGTTAAACCAGCGTGTATACCTGCTTGAGTGTCCTGATAGTGTAAGGGCCATTGAATCAACCCAATTGCCGCTGCGTAATGAGGGGTGCTGGCTACATCAACCACTCCGCTGATTCCTTTTGGAGCACCGATTCGCGCACGGATATTGAGCGTTTCTTCAGCCAGCCCCGCCAAGTTTGATAACTGAGCTCCCCCTCCGGTAAACACCAGTCCGTACGTCAGTTTCTGATGAATGTCCGCCCTGGATATTTCCCGGGATATGAGGTTAAGAATTTCTGTCATGCGGGCCTCCACATAGCGGGAAAGTTCATGTTCTGATATTTTCCGTGAAATACCCCCATTTTTCACAGGAAGTTCAAATTCCAATTCCGGAGATGCCATGGAAGCTTTAGCTGAAGCGTATTTCAGCTTAATTTCTTCCGCTTCTTTCTTTCCTACCTGTAGCATTACTGCTATATCATTGGTAATGCTATCGGACCCAATGGGAATGACTCCTGTATGGCGAACTCCTCCATCGAGATAGACTACGATGTCTGTTGTCCCGGAACCAATATCCACAACAGCGACACCCAGTTCTTTCTCGTCCTTGTCAATCGTAGCAATTGATGATGCCAATCCCTGAAAAACCAGCCCATCAACCGAAATTCCCAGCTCCTCAGCACAATTTATAAAGTTGGATGCAGATGATGTAGCCACAGTAACCAAATGTACCCGCCCTTCAAGCCTTCTTCCTGACATTCCCACTGGATCTTTAATACCGTTCATTGTGTCAATAATATATTCCTGGGGAAGAGTGTGAAGGATATTTCGGTCAACTGGGAATGAAATTGCTTTTGCTAATTCCAATACTTTGTACACATCCTCTATTCGGATCTCCTGATCGGTTGCTGAGGGAGTTTGCCCAGGTTTTTGAATGGCAATTGCTCCCTGAGTATTGATTCCTCTTACATGTTCACCGGAAATGGTAAGCCAGGATCGATTCACTTTAATATCCGCCATAATTTCTGCGTCGGTGACAGCTTTTTCCATTTCTTCGATAATTTTATCTCTGTGGATTATGGATCCTTTTTTTATTCCACTGGAAGGGCAGGAGCCAACCCCCAGGAGCTTAACATTTTGATTGGAAGGATCTATTTCTGCAATTGCACAGCAGAACTTGGAGGAGCCGATATCAATGCCTACCTGAATATTTTTATCCTGGGTCCGGCTCAGTTTTTTCATGTACTCCATTCCCGCGCAATTATTTGATTTTTATAACGCAAATCGAGATACCGGTAGTCAGTCAGTTTTCTTCGTAAAGGAAGTATTCCATCAAATTCTTTGAGGATAAACAATTTTTCAGTGATATTGGTTTTGCCTAGTGATACAAGTGTCGGTTCTTCTGCAAGGATCAACTCAAATTCTTCGTGCCGGTTTAACCTGACTTCGGAAAGGTTTTCATAAAGATTTGGGTAATTTATTTTGATGTGGGTTACATAACTGACAGCATCCAGTACGTTTTGGGATAGAGCAGATTTTCCTAACGGATAAAGTGATTTTGCCGAGTTGAATTTGGATAGTGAGGGCATCTGATATTCAATATTGTTGTCTTTAATTGGCAGGACGACACTTTCACTGTCGATGAGCACAGGAGGATCAATCCGTACAATGGCAATGGGTTCTCGCTCCAAAATCTCAATGGTAACAGTATTTGGAAATTGTCTGCTCACTCTTGCAGCCCGGACATAAGGATGGGATTCAAGAGCAATGCGGATATTGTCAAGCTCCAACTGGTTCATTTTTTTCCCGTCAATTTGTCCTAACAGGGAGCGATATTCATTTTTCATAACAATGGAGCCAGGTATTTTCACATGCTCAACGACCAGAAAATCAGTAAAAGTTGCCCAGGAAAATGCAGCCCAAGTCAATAAGAAAGCACTACAGGTAAGCGTGGTCCCGATGATAATTCTAACCCAGTCCAGATTTGATTTTTTTCTCACGATTCAAATATTCCTGGCTTAAATCCTAATGTTTTAACCTCTAATTCAAGATTGATACCAAACTTTTTTTCTACAGTTTTTCGTGCTAATCGGATCAGGAAAACGATATCTTCTGCGTTTGCCTTTCCATGGTTTACAAAAAAATTGGCATGCTTTTCGGAGATTTCAGCATCTCCCCGATGTGTTCCTTTTAATCCTGCTTTATCAATTAGATATCCTGCTGCTACATCTTTTTTGGGGTTCTTAAAAAGACTTCCCGCAGAACGGAATCGCAACGGCTGAGTTTCCTTTCGTCCAGCGCTGGCTTTGGCACGTTTGTTCATGATTTCTTGCTTGGTTGCTTTTTTTAGAACAAAGTTTGCGCTCATAATTATTTCATCTTTTTTAAAAGAAGAATGGCGATAATTAAAGTCAATATCTTTGACACTGTATTGTTTTATTTTCCCCGTTAAAGTCATCACATCAACATTTTGCAGGCAATTTGAGATTTCACTTCCAAAGGCACCTGCATTCATCATCAATGCTCCTCCCAGTGTGCCTGGCACTCCAATCATAGTTTCGAGTCCCGTGAGTTTCTGTTTGATACAATGCTTTACCATATGACCAAGCATAACTCCTGTTTCAGCATAAATATGACACCCTTTAATCTCCAATTTATTGAATGATTTAATCAAGGTGATGACAATACCATTTATTCCTTCGTCTGCCACTAAAAGATTGGATCCTGATCCAATAAAAAAAACAGGAATATTTTGTTCATCCGCAAAATGTAGAATTCTTCGCAAATCGTCCCGGTCACGTGGAGTTATATAAGCCCCAGCTGGCCCACCAATCCCATAAGAGGTATGTCGGGACATTGGTTCATTCAAAAGACAAGTGCCGTTCACCATTTTTTCCAGTTCTTCTCCAAACTCCATCTCAGGCTTCTGCCCTCACAGACAGGTGATTGAAATAGGAATCGCAATAGCGCCAGATATTCCCGGCACCAATGGTAATAATTAGATCCCCTGGTTGGACAATTTTATCCAATCTATCCGAAAGGTTATCCAACTCCGGTTCATAATAAATATTTGGGTGTCCGAATTCTTTTGCAGAGTCAGCTACTAATTCACCCGTTACGTCTTGTATGGGTTCTTCTCTGGCAGGAAAGATATCTGTTACAACCAGTATATCACAGTCCTTGAATGCACGGGCAAAATCTGAATGGAAATCCCGGGTACGGGTGAAAAGATGAGGTTGAAATACTGCAACTATCCGCCGGTTCCAGCCATTTTGGGCTGCCTGAAGAGTAGCGCGAACTTCTGTAGGATGATGGGCATAATCATCAACAACCATAATATCATCCACAATTCCCTTAATTTCAAACCTCCGTCGCACACCTCCGTAGGAATGGAGCCCTTCGGATATAGTTTCAAAGGGGATGCCCATTTCCATTCCGAGGGCTATAGTAGCCAGAGCATTCAAAATGTTGTGTTCACCGGGGACATTTAGAGTTATTTTTCCTAAGGATTCCTGATGGTGCTTGACTGAAAATTGAGTTCTTATTTCATTAAAATTCATTGATTCTGCGCAAAAATCAGCCTGAGGAGATAATCCGTATGTAATAACCGGTCGATTGATCCCTGATAAAATATCGCAGGCTCCAGGCGAATCCAGACAAGCGATTACAGCACCGTAAAAAGGAACGGCGTTGCTGAATTGAGTAAAAGCATTTTGTAGGTCTTTCAGGCTTTCGTAACAGTCTGTATGTTCTAATTCAATGTTTGTTATGACAGCAATGGTGGGTCGAAGGAGGAGGAAACTGCGATCAAACTCATCAGCTTCCACAACAATGACTTCACCTGAGCCCAATAAAGAATTGGTATTCAGATTTTTTACAAGGCCCCCCACAACCAAAGTTGGTTCCATTTTTGCTTCAGATAGAACTGCACCGATCATTGAGGATGTAGATGTTTTTCCGTGGGTTCCACTCACAGCTATACTGGTTTGCTTTACTGCAATCAGTTCACCAAGCATTTCAGCACGGCGAATTACAGGAATACTCCTTTTATTCGCTTCAATGATTTCTGGATTGTCTTCTTTTACAGCACTGGAATAAACCAACACATCACTATCATCCAGGTTGGATGAATCATGTCCTTCTCTGATGGTTGCTCCTTTTTCCTTGAGATTCTGAATAATCTTTGACGATTTTAAATCGGAGCCTGAAACTTCGAATCCAAGATTCATTAAAAGTTCAGCGATACCGCTCATTCCAATACCACCAATCCCGACAAAATGTACTTTTTTCACTTTCCTAAACATTAATTTTTATCAATCATCTGGAAGATTTGGTCAACAATGGTTTCAGTTGCATCTGGTTTTGCAAGATTTTTTGTTTGATGTGCCATCTGTTCAAGTTTTTCTTTATTGTGGAGAAGCTTTAAGACAGTTTTAACTAAAAGGGAAGATGAGAGATCTTTTTCATCTATCAACTGTGCAGCGGTTGCTTTTGCCAGTACTTTGGCGTTTTTCATTTGATGGTCACCAGCTGCCCCAGGGAAGGGTATCAAAATGCTGGGTTTCCCGCATACGGTAATTTCGGATAAGGTCAATGCGCCTGCTCGAGAGATAATAAGGTCTGACAAAGCGTAGGCATCAGACATAAGATTGATAAATGGAACCACTCGGACAGCATCAGAATCATGATGCTGAAATTTGGAGAACTGGTTGTATCCCGTTTGCCATATGACTTGAACATCTTCTTGTTGGAGAGAATTAATTGCCGTATTCATGATCTTGTTCAAAGCAGCAGAACCCTGGCTTCCACCGAAAAGAAACACCGTATCTTTTTCCGGGCTAAAGTTGAAAGTTTTTGCAGCATCTGAACGGTGTCCATTCAAGATACTTTTCCGCGTGGGATTCCCTGTGACAATGCAGTGACCTTTTAGATAGTTTTTTGCCTCATCAAAGGCGATACATACTGCCTGGGCTTTGTCAGCGTATAGCCGGGTCGTGATCCCAGGATATGAGTTTTGTTCCTGGAGGAGAACAGGTATTTGTTGGTTGATTGCTGTTTTTATGGGTATAGCGCTGGCATATCCGCCGGTGCCGACAACGGCATGGGGATTAAATTCCTGGAACAATTTTTTTGTTCTCCTGGATGCTCGAAGATACCTAAAGGGAAGAATCAAATTTTTCCCGACCGCATCAAGAGAAATACTTCTCTGCAATCCCCGGATAGGGATTAGTGTATGGGGAAGAGATTTTACGGGAAGCACATCTGCCTCAATTCCAAACGTGGAGCCCACGTAGTGGATATTAATCCTTGGATTCCGCAACTGGAGAGCCTCGCCAATGGCAATAGCAGGGTAAAGATGCCCACCAGTGCCGCCTCCGGCAATGAGTATTCGAGGGTCATCCATATAACTTCGGTTTCCAATCATTCCTGTGTGAAATGGATCGTTTCGCCTGGCTGATATTCAACAAAATCCCCATACTTGCAAGGTTGATCACCATTCCTGATCCACCGTAGCTAATCAGGGGCATGGGGAGTCCCGTTACTGGAAAAACATTGGTTACAACCGCTGCATTCACGAAAGCATACAGGATAAAACTGAATGAAATGCCAACAGCAAGCATGACGCCGAATGGATCCGTGCATTCTTTAGCAATTCGGATACCTCGCTGGAAAACCAATAGAAATAGAGTGAGAATAAATAACGTACCAACAAATCCCATCTCTTCTCCAATAATGGAAAAAATAAAGTCAGTATGGGGTTCGGGTAGAAACATATTTTTTTCAAGACTGTTCCCAAGACCGAGACCGATAAAACCACCATTTCCAAGACTGATTAGAGATTGATAAGCCTGATATCCGATGGTAGATAATTCCTCATTTCTGTTCCACCAGGAACGAATCCTGTCCCAACGGTATGGTGCCATCAGGAGAACAGGTACAGCTATAGCTAATCCTGTGACAGAAGTAGCCAGGAGCTGGGAGAGCTTGGCTCTACCGATAAACAGCATAATACCACCGATGAGCCCTAGCATAATAGCACTGCTGAAATCCGGTTGAATTATGATGAGAGACATTATGATAATAATCGCGAAAACGGATGGGAGAAAACCAGTATAAAAATCCTCTAATTGCCGCCGTTTTTTATCGATGTAGACAGCTAGGAAGACGATCAAAGACAACCGGGCAATATCTGAGGTTTGGATTGAAACCGAACCCACATAAAACCATCTGGCAGGGGTGGAAATTCCTTTGATAAGAAAAATAGTTTTTGTGATGATGAGTAAGCCAATGGCACCAAAAATAAGATGAAGATAATATTTTTTTAAGTGCCTGTAGTCAAATGACATCATTAAAAACATGATGATTATTCCTACCAGCAATCGTTTCAAATGTGCAACCAGATAAAGTGTGGCTGTCTGATTTTCAGATTCCATGAGGGACCGTATAGAGCTGGCACTGTACAGCATGACTGTGCCGATAATACACAATAGTATTACAGCAGAAATAAGAACCCGGTCATAATTCTTCGAGATCACATCCAGGTGATTCATTTCTGTTCTTCCAATTGGGAAACCCATTGTTTAAACAGATCGCCACGATGTTCGAAGTTGTCGAATTGATCAAAACTTGCACAGCCCGGGGAAAGCAGTACAATATCCCCCGGGCTTGCAAGTAATTGGCTCTTCGAAACTGCATCTTTGAGATTATCAAAAGTGTGCAATCTCACCGCATCCCCTAGTGCAGTTTCGATGGTTTGGTGAGCCTGACCGTAAGCGAGGACGGCCTTGATGTTGTTAGCATGTGGAAGGAGTTCTTTGAAATTGCCCCCTTTGTATTGTCCCCCTAGTATTAAGATTATGGATTTGTTAAAACTATCTAGAGCAACTTTAACCGAATCGATATTTGTGGCTTTGGAATCATTCACATAATCCACTCCCTGTAGAGTAACTACTGGTTCCAGGCGGTGGGGAACCCCTGTGAACGTTGCCATTATTTTTTCAATATGTTTGTTTGGGATGTGCATGAAATGAGCTACAGTGGCAGCGCCCAGCAGGTTGGATAGATTATGCTTGCCGGGAAGGGCAATTTCATTTAGATAGATAAGTTTGTCGTTTTCCTGCGTGTAGATTTTTGATTGATTGACACTGAAAATAACATTCTCCTTTTTGTACAAGCTGAACGGGATTTTTATAGAAGGATATTTATCAAATCGATTTTCAAAACACGGATCATCTGCATTAAAAACAATCATATCGTCAGGAGATTGATTTTGTATCATATTTAATTTTGCAGATTCGTACTCTTCCATGGTTTCATAACGGTCCAAATGGTCAGGTGTGATATTGAGGAAAAGGGAGACAAGGGGTTGAAAATGGAGGATAAATTCCATTTGGAAACTTGATATTTCCAGGATAAAAATACGTTTCGGATCAGGAGCTTTCAAATCCTCGAGTACTTTTTCAGAAAAAGGAATTCCAACGTTTCCAGCGAGAACTCCATGAGTTTCTTTTGTTTTACACATTTCAGTTAAGGCATGAGCAGTGGTTGTTTTTCCATTTGAACCCGTTATTGCAAGTATGGGAGCTGAAGTGAACCAACTTGAAAATTCGATTTCACCCACAATAGGAATGTTTCGTTCCTTTGCTTTCACAATGATTGGGGCATTTTGGGGGACTCCGGGAGAGATCACCCAGAGGTCTGCATCATAGATTTTTTCGCTATGACCTTCTATTTCTCCATCCACACCGATTGATTGCATCATACTGAGATTTTTTTCCAATTCAATGCCGTTCTTTTGATCACTCACAAAAACATTCGCTTTTAGATAATGTGCAAGTTTTGCTGCTCCGCAACCACTTTTACCCAAACCAATAACGATAACATTTTTGTTTTTCAGTTCGATTGCGTTTCTATTTGAAATGTTCATCAACGTATTTTAAATGTGGTTAGTGAAAATAACGCGAGAAGGATTCCGATAATCCAGAATCGTATCACCACCCGGGTCTCTGGCCATCCTGCGAGTTCAAAATGGTGATGGATTGGAGCCATTTTCAATAACCGTTTTCCCTTGCCTAATTTCATTTTTGTCCATTTGAAATAGCCAATTTGAAGGATTACAGAAATTGCTTCCCAGACAAAGACACCTCCGATTATTAGGAGGAGAAATTCTTTTTTTAATAAAATTGCTAATGTCCCTAATGCAGCGCCTGCAGATAATGAACCTACGTCACCCATAAAGATTTGGGCCGGTGCAGAATTAAACCATAAAAATCCAAGGCATGCTCCAGCCATTGCTGATGCAAAAACGGAAAGTTCACCTATTCCAGGGAGGTAGAGAATATTGAGGTATTCTGAAAAATCTACACGCCCACTGATGTAGGTTATTGCGGCAAATACAGTAAACGCTATTGCCAAAAGACCAGATGCCAGGCCATCTAAACCATCAGTAAGATTTACCGCATTTGAAGTTCCTGTAATAACAAGAATGATCACAGCAGGATATAGGATTCCAAAATCAAAAATTGAAGATTTTAAAAAGGGAATGGATGTGATAGTACGGATTTCCGTGAATTCCGGAGAGGTATAGATCCAAATACTCACAGCAGAACCCAGGAGGATCTGTCCCGCCAATTTGTAGCGGGCAATAAGTCCTTTCTCAATTTTTTTTATAATCTTAAGGTAATCATCCAGAAATCCTATTAACCCCATCCAGATTGTAGAAAGGAAGATAATCTGTATATACACGTTATCCAGTTTTGCAAAGAGGAAAGTTGGGAGGAGAACTGCACAAAGAATCAGTACTCCTCCCATTGTTGGCGTGCCCTTCTTTTTCAGATGGGATTTTGGTCCTGTTGACCGGATATTTTCGCCGATCTGAAGATGTTTGAGTTTGTGGATGATCCAAGGACCGATGAGGAAGCTTATTAGTAATGCAAATATTGCAGCACTTGCAGATCGAAATGTGATATACCGTAGAATATTTAAACTAGACCAGGATTCTTTCAGGGGATAGAACAAATGGTAAAACATTACTCAAAGACCCCTTGAATGACTGTTTCCATAGCCATCCCTCTTGAACCTTTAAAAAGTATTTTATCTCCTTTTCTAATTGTGTTTTTTAACTGTATAATGAGTTCATCCTTGGATGTAAAATGTTTATGTAATTCAACATTCTCTAACCTCAAATCAGTATGCACTGTAAAGGTGCCAACAGTAAAAACACCATCCAAATGTGCATCAGAACATTTCTCCCCGACTTTTTCATGAATTATTTCAGAATGATTTCCAAGCTCGAACATGTCCCCAAAAACCAGCAGCCGCCTCCCATTTTTGCTGAACGCATTTAAATAATCAATGGAAGCAATAGTAGACTCAAGATTTGCGTTATAGGTGTCATCAATCACTGTGATATCATCAAAATGTTTCACTTGGCATCGTCCGGCTGGTTGCACGAAGGATAAAACACGATTTTGAAATGTTTCCCAGTCTACATCCATGGTGATAGCGACAGCCGCTGCCGCCAGTACATTTTTTGCAAATGAAAGATTGCAGGATTGTGTTTTTATTTCTTCCGTGTTAATAAGGAGAGTGAGAGTTCCATCTTTTTCTTGATGAATATCAGCAGGAAAGTCACAATCCGGGCTCAGTCCATAACTGATTTTATCTCCGGTAATTGAAAGGTTTTTTATTCTGTCATCAGCTTGATTTACGAAAGAAATCCCATCCTCTAAGGATTGAAACAGTTTCCCTTTTTCTTTTGCAACTTCTTCAATCGTACCGAATCCTTCAAGATGTGCAGGAGCGATATTAGTGATTAACCCATGTGTAGGTTCTGAGATCCTGCAAAGGTAGGAAATGTCACCAGGTTGGTTTGCCCCCATTTCCAGGATTGAAAGTGTGTGTTTCTCTGTCTGCAAGAGGAGTGTGAGAGGAAGCCCAATCGAGGTGTTAAAATTTTTTTCAGTAGCATGAACCATTTGTGTTGGCTGGAAAATATGGTGTAACAGATCTTTTGTGGATGTTTTACCATTTGTTCCTGTGATACCTAAGGTGGATACCTGAAATTGTTTTCGCCATTTATTTGCAATAGTTCCAATTGTTGTAAGTGGATCTTCCACGATTATTTGTTTCAGCGATGTTAGTTCATTATTTTCTTCAGAGACTAGCGCAACAGCACAACCATCAATTTCAAGCTCTTTCAAAAATGTATGTCCATCAGTTCGTTCTCCTTTTAGCGCAATGTAAAGGTCACCTGCTTTAAACTCACGGCTGTCTGTTGCAATCCCGTGTACACCAGAGCCCAAGCCAGTGCCTGTTACTTCTCCAAATACTTGAGAAAATAAATCTGGTCTGGGAAGATTAATTCTCATCGCAGAATTCTTGAATGATTTTTACATCTGAGTATGGAATTTTTTCACCCCGGATTTCCTGATAATTTTCTCTCCCTTTTCCTAGGACTGCGAGGATATCATTCTTTTTTAAATCAGTTAAGGCAGCACGAATAGCTTTTCCCCGGTCACTGAAAACTGTATAACACTTTCGAGTGAAACCTTTTACAATATCTGCTTGTATGGCTTGGGGATCATCAAATCGTGGATTATCTGGGGTAATAAAACACTGTTCCGCAAATTTTTCAGCAATCGCTGCCATGGTTGGCCGTTTGGATACGTCCCTATCTCCCCCAGCACCAAAAATAACTGTCATTTTTCCTTTTGACATTTTACAAATGGTTCCTAACACTTTTTCGTAGGCGTCTGGTGTGTGGGCATAATCGACAATTACTGTTCCTCCAGACGGGGTTTTGAACATTTCCATCCGGCCTGGAATGAACTTGCAGGAATCAATTCCTTTAGTGACGAAATGAGGAGGAATACCCATTGCGTGGGCTATCCCAACGGCAGTAAGGATATTTTCCAGGTTGAATGAACCAATTAAGGATGATTGTATTTTATATGAGTGATCACCGGCTTTAATATCTCCTGTGATTCCGTTAAGCGTTGACTCAGAAGAAGAATAATGAACATTTTCTTTTGTAGAGATTGATGTTGTGAGAACTGGAGTAGAACTTTCAGAAATAATTTTTTCCCCATAGATGTCATCATTATTAATAACAGCAGTTGCTGTGATCGGAAGCATTTTAAATAGTTTCGCTTTGGCATGGTAATACTCTTCCATATTTCCGTGATAGTCCAAATGTTCTGGGGTCAGGTTAGTGAATGCAGCAATATTAAAATCAACATCAGTGACCCGGCATTGTTGGAGAGCATGGGATGAGACTTCCATTACTACGTGGGTAAAACCATCTTTCTTCAAATCAAAAAGGGATTTATGAAGCGCAACCTGATCAAGGGTGGTCAGAGTTTTTTCCTGGAGATAATTCCCTTGTGCAATGAGTCCGAGTGTACCCATTTGGGCAGTTTTATATCCGGCTGCATCAAAAATGGAAGCCACCAAAGTTGCTGTGGATGTTTTACCATTGGTCCCGGTGATGCCAATCATGGTTAATTCCCTGGATGGATGGTCAAAAAATTCCGAAGCTACCCATGAAGCAGCCCGCCGCGGGTTTGCTACCCTGATCTGAGGTATGGATAGTTCACCAAGATCTCTTCCATTGGAGATAATTGCTGCAGCTCCATTTTTTACTGCTTCGGGGATGAAATCATGTCCGTCAAACTTGTTTCCTGGAATAGCGACAAAAATATTCCCATTGCAAACGGATCCAGCATGTAATGATATTCCAGAAATAGAAGCGTCTAAAAATTTGCGACTATCATCTAGCTGGGTGAGTCCCGTAAGTAATTGGTTTAATGGTTTTTCTTTCAATGATGGCATATTATTGTTTTGTTTCATCTCACTTAAGTCCTATAGAACATATAGAGCCAGCAGTGATTTTTGTTCCAGGCTTGGGGCTTTGCCAAATTACTTTTCCTGAACCATCTATTTTGGTTCTCAATCCATTTTTTCGGAGAGTATTCATTGCTTTTAGCAAACTCATATTCCGAACATCTGGTATGATTATTTTATCAGTATGTACAATCTGATTCTTTCGCAAAGGCACCGGTATATTCACTTCACTTTTCACGAGGACGGGTGAAGGGTTGTTGACTAGAAAGGATTCTTCTTTATCAGGTTGTGCGGGTCTTTTTTTTCTTTTGATTGAATCATCAATATTGATGATTCTTTCCATGATTTTTTTAAATGTAGGTGCTGCACCTACACCTCCCCAATGATAGCCGATTTTTGGTTCATCAAGAAGGATAAGCCCTAGTAATTGAGGGTTATCAGCTGGGAAAAATCCAACAAAGTTGGAAATGAACTTTGTTGTGGAATATTTTCCATCTATAAATTTTTGTGCAGTACCAGTTTTTCCTGCAACGTTCCAACCGGGAATTCTTGCTTCAATACCGGTTCCGCTCTCAACAGTTTTGACGAGCATCTCTTTTAAGGTATTCATCGCATCAGGTGAAGCAACTTTTCGGATGATTTCCGACTGTTCCGAATATCTACGATTTCCTTTGTCGTCAATGATTTGATTGATTACAATGGGTCTGATCAGGAAACCTCCATTGGCGACAGCAGCAAAAGCTGAAGCCAATTGTATGGCGGTTACCCCCACTTCGTATCCCCTGGAAATTTGTGCAAGCGATATTCTGCTCCAGTCTTGGGTTTTACGAAGTGTCCCGTTAACTTCACCCATGAGATTAATGTTTGTTAATGACCCAAAACCGTATTGCCGGGCAAAGCGGTAGAGGTTGTTTTGGCCTACAGTTTCTGAAATTTTGATGACCCCTACATTACTTGAGTTTGCTACAATTTGAGAAGTATTGAGCAGGCCAAATTCTTCGTGGTCAATAATTCGTAGATTATTGTATAAATAACTTCCATTCTCACAGTTAAATTCCTGTTCAGAAGAAACTGTTTTCAATTCTACTGCAGCAGTAACTGCCACGATCTTGAAAGTGGATCCCGGTTCAAACTGATCCGTGATAGATTTGATTTTTTGGTATTCTGTTTTGGAATTTTCGGGATGATTAGGATCAAAATCAGGGAGTGAAGCCATTGCAAGAATAGCACCAGTATGGGGATTCATAAGTAATCCAGTTGCACCAACTGCACCAGTTTGTTCCATCCTTCGTGCCAATTCCTCCTGAAGGATGCATTGATAATCAAGATCAATTGTAAGTTGAATATTGGAACCATCTATAGGAGGTTTTGTCGGAAAGCTGTTTTTTGGATTCAAATCTCCAAGGCCATTTCTTTGTTTAATGATCCAGCCAGAAGTTCCTTTGAGAAGGTGATCAAATTTTTTCTCAATTCCGGTGAGACCTTTATCATCCACATCGGTACATCCAATGATTTGCGCAGCAATGCACCCATGGGTGTAGCTTCTGCGTGTTTTCCGTTCCAGAATCAATCCTGCAACTGGATTTTTTATGAGATTGCTACAAGTTTCCTTACTGAGGTTTCTTTCTAGATACACAAAACTTTTTCCAGTATTCATCATTTTTGTGTAGCGTTCAATCGGCCGGTTTGTACAATTATGAATGGTTTCAGCTAAGGATATTTTGTCCTGAATTTTTGAAGGATGGACAGCTAAATTGTAATGAATGATATTTCGTGTCAGAGGAGTGTTTTTTCTGTCGAAAATATTTCCCCTATTAGCGAGGAGAGTTTTTTGAGCCTCTCCTTGTTTTTTCCCCTGGATGCGATATGTGTTGCCATTTAAAACCTGGATTTGGAAGAAGCGTGCAGAAAGACCTGCCCAGCTAAGAATTACCAATAAGGAAATAACAGTAATTCTTTGGCGGAATTTTAAATAGGTTTTAGTCATCACTTCTTTTCTGATAAGGATTTGTATAAACGAAAATGGACTCTGCTTGGGCAGGAACCATCCCCAGTTCATTTCGAGCACGAATTGATATATTGTCAATACGGGAAAGCGTTTCGATATCATTGGTGAGTTCTTTTATATCATTTGAAAGTTGATTTACAGTTGAATTTTGAATCTCAATTGCAACCAAGGTTCCATCGATTTCAGTATAAACCCAGAGGTATGTGATTAAGCCGACAATAGAGAAAATGGTTATTCCGAAGAATATAAGAGTTTGAAAGATTTCCCTCTGTTTTTTAGAAAGCCGGTTCTTTTTTCTTTTTCCCATTATGATATCCTTTCACCGGATCTAAGTTTTGCACTCCTAGATCGTCTGTTTACAAAACATTCATCTTCGGAGGGTGTCAACGGTTTTTTTGTGTGAATAGAGAGACGATTATTTAGACTTAGGTTTTTAAATGCGTGCTTAACGAGTCTATCTTCAAGAGAGTGGTAGCTAATAATGACGATCCGTCCTCCTACAGTAAGACAATCGATAAAATTGTTTAAAAAAGTTTTTAATCTATCTAACTCTTGATTTACAGCAATTCGAAATGCTTGAAAAACTCTTGCAAAAGTTCGATTTCGATGAGCAGGGGGAGTGGTTCGCCGGATCACTTCTACCAGATCTTCCACAGTCCGAATAGTGTCCCTTTTTTTAATTGTTTTTGCTATTCTCTTTGCATGCCGTTCCTCTCCAAAATCTCGAATTATTAATGCTAATTCCTCTGTGCTTGAATCTTGTATAAGATCCGATACCGTTTTGGAATATGATGAGTCGAATCGCATATCAAGGGGACCAGATTTTGCAAAGGAAAATCCACGGTTATCGGACTCAAGCTGAAATGAAGAAAGCCCTAAGTCTAACAAAATACCGTTCACTGCAGGGATTTTTTGTTGGTTAAGGATATCTGAGATTGTTTCGAAGGAAGTTTGAAGGAGAAGTATAGAGGAGGGAAAATTCTGAAGATTTGTTTTACATATTTCCAGTGCCTTTCCGTCACGATCAATCCCAATTAGTTTCCCTTTTTGATTCAAACGGGAAAGGATATGTTTGGTGTGCCCTCCAAGACCGATAGTTCCATCGAAGTAGATGCCATCGGGACAGATATTTAGGTAAGACAGAACTTCCGACACCATAACAGGAATATGCTGAGGTTCGGAATCCTTCTTTAGATTCATTAGAGAATAATTTTTTCCGCAAGGTCTTCAAAAGTGCTCGGATCAAGTTTTAAATTTTGTTTATCTGTTTCATATAATGTTTTTGGATTCCAAATTTCGATTTTATTTACCATTCCAATAATTATTGCTTCTTTTTCAAGGTTTGCGTATTGTATTAAAGAGGGGGTTAATAGAATGCGTCCTTGTTTATCATAAGGGGTAATTGCTGCGTATCGAACGGCATTTCGAATAAAACTTCGATTAATAGCAGAAAGGGCAGATAAGTTTTTTAACTCGGTCTCAATTTTTTGCCAGATAATGATGGGGTAAACCCAAATGCAGGTATCTAACCCTCGTGTGACCACAAAGGTATTGTCATTATTTTTTGATAAACTCTGACGGAACTTGGCTGGAATGTTTATCCGTCCTTTTGCATCAAGTGAATAGGAGTATTCTCCTGTGAATGTGTTTTTACTAATTGTCATTGTGCATGATTAGAAAGGGAAAATTACCCACAGCTACCCACAATTCTAATCATATCCCCCACATATGTCAATAGTTTTTTAATAAATATTTACTTATGTAAATAGAAAATGTAAATCGGGCAGTAATATATGAAAAAATCTACTCCAACAATATTTGGAGTAGTCAGGTTACTGATTTAATAGTTCTGGAATTAAGGAATAAGGTTAATCGATAGGGATGTAGTACTTTGTTCCCAATATAGGTGGGTCGGACAAAAGAGTTATCCTGAGGGGATATGGTTGGGAAGCAATATCATCCAATGGCTCTCCATTTAGAGTAACTTTTATTCCCAGAGTATGATTAAGCAATATGTCCAATCTATTTTCAATGAGAAAAGTGCTCACTTCACCAGATTTTTTTACGACTTGCTGAGAAGGTAGGGTGTCTTCTTTTACCAAACACTCAACGCTCTGAGATGGAATTATCTTGAGAGAGAAAGGTGGTGTTATCTCAGTTGATATAGATAAAATTGCTTTTTCATCAGATTTTTCCAGTTTATAATCCGTAAGCAATTTTTCTTCTGAGATAAAATTTGTTCCATTAACAATATTTTGTTCACCGGGATCTGTATTTTCAGGGTCCCGATCCATGTTTTCTTCTGAAATAAAATTTTGTTCACTAGAGTCTGTATTTTCAGGGACCCGATAGATTTTGTGAAAGATAATAATGGCAAAAAACCAGATAATCACGATTGGTAAAATTTTAGTAAGAGTAGACCTCATAGATCTTGATGGTTTTGGGGGAAGATGTTTTTGATCGGATTCAGGTGAGAGTCCTGATGATTTTCTGATTCTTTTTCTTTTTGATTCTCCTGATGATTCCCTCCCCATTAAATTCAAGTGATGTTCCAATTGATTTAGGGTTTCATTGGTATCTCCACCGATTTCAATCACATATGCTTTGATAAATAACCGTATATAGGGAGTGGGAAGGATATCAAACTGCCCTGATTCAATTGCTTGAAGCGACTCCAAATTGATTTTTGTACGGTTGTGGATTTCCTCAAGGTCTATTCCCTGTTTTTCTCGGAGGGATTTTAATTCTTCGTAAAATGGAGCCATTATATTCAGTGTAAATTAAAAGAGGAACCCTGTAGTTTAAAACAACTTTATATAGATCATCTAAAACTAAAAATGAAATTTTTCCAAGCCCAGGAGGGGTAACAATGTACACAATACAGGATAAATTAAAAAATTGGATGTAAATTCAATTACATTTAATTTTCTCCGCTTTAATCGAAATGAAAATCAATGTTTGATCAACTCATAGGACAGTTTGACTCAATTCTCCGGAACCTTCGGGGATTGGGAAAAATTACAGATAAAAATATCCAGGAAACATCCCGGATGGTTCGTCGGGTTTTGTTGGAAGCAGATGTTAACTTCCAGGTAGCCCGCACGTTTATTGACAGGGTGCGTACCAAAGCAGAAGGAACCAAAATAATCAAGTCAATAAAACCTGGAGAGCAATTTGTTAAAATAATTCATGATGAATTAGTTCATTTACTCGGCAAGAATGCATCTCCATTAGCAAGTACACCATCAACAACAGTTGTTCTCATGGCAGGTCTTCAGGGTTCAGGAAAAACAACTGCATGTGCAAAATTGGCAAAAAAATTAAAGGACGAAGGTAAATCTGTTTTACTGGTAGCTGCAGATGTCTATCGTCCAGCAGCTATAGATCAGTTAAATCAACTAGGTAAACAAATTAATATTGAAGTTTTTTCGGAAAGATCAGGCGAACCGGTAAAAATCTGTAAACAGGCAGTTGAAGAAGCTAAAACCGAAAAAGTGGATGTAGTCATTCTGGATACTGCGGGCCGATTACATGTGGATGGAGAGATGATGGTGGAAATTCAGAAAATTTCAGATGAAGTTCAACCGTCGGAAATATTATTCGTTGTGGATGGAATGACTGGTCAAGATGCAGTAAATTCAGCCCAGGCTTTTTCAGAGGCTCTCCCTTTGACAGGTACTATCCTGACAAAAATGGATGGGGATTCCCGAGGAGGAGCAGCCGTATCCATAACGGAAGTAACAGGGAAACCTATAAAGTTTATGAGTACATCCGAAAAGATTGATGCTTTGGATGTGTTTGAACCGGAACGGATTGCAGATCAGATTTTAGGTTTTGGTGATGCAATTTCTCTTGTTAAAAAAGCTGAAGCTGTTATGGATTTAGATTCTGCAAAAGCGATTGAGAAGAAAATTCTTGATAAAAGGTTTGATCTTGAAGATTTTTTGACTCAGATAAAACAATTGCGTAAAATGGGACCTTTGGATCAATTATTAGGGATGTTGCCAAGTGAAAATCGTAATATGATAAAGAAATTAAATTTTGATAACCGTCAATTGGTTTGGACTGAGGCCATCATCAAGTCCATGACACAAAAGGAACGGGAAATTCCTCATATTATTAATGGGAACCGACGGCAACGAATAGCTAAAGGATCAGGGCGATCAGTTCAGGAAGTCAATCATTTGCTTAAACAGTTTTCCCTGATGCAAAGAATAATGAAAAAGAAGGGGCAATTAAATATCCCGAGTTTAAAAGGTGGTATGAAAAAGTTGTCCAGTTTAAGTTGATAATAGATTAATTTATAATAAAAATAAAGGAAAAAAATAATTGTCTACAAAAATTAGATTAAAACGGATTGGAAGGCGGAATAAACCATTTTACCGAGTTGTTGTAATGGATTCCCGGAAGAAAAGGGATGGAGCATCCATCGAAGAGTTAGGTTGGTATAACCCTGTCGCTGGGAAATCGGAACAGGATTATTCTCTCAAAGGAGACAGGATATTATATTGGCTCAACGAAGGTGCTCAGATTACAGATATTGTTCATCATTTATTAAAAAGGGAAGGTATTGCTCATAAGTGGCATCTTATGAAGCAAGGATTGGATGAAGCATCCATCGAAAAAGAAATGCAAAAATGGGCTTTGGATCGAACGGAAGTTGAAAAACGAAAAAAGGCAAAGATTAAACTGGGTAAAAAAGCAAAAGCAAAACAGAAGAAACTGACTGAGGAACCGACCGAAGAAACAATTGAAGCAGTAGCAGATTCTAAAGAAGAGGAGACCC
>CAJWIT010000022.1 GCA_913041945.1 uncultured Fidelibacterota bacterium | reverse complement strand
AAAAAATCGTATTTAGCTCCGTCTGTTATCGTTTTCCTTTTGGTGATATTGATATCATCATATAACATTTTATATATCCTTTATAATAATTTTTACTACACTAATATTGATACTAATTTAATTGAAATAAGTTTTAAAACTAGTAAGAAATAAAAGCAATTAAATCATGTAAAAAATACTCCCAATCCTGTAAACAAAAAACCCCGAAAATGACGGGGTTTTTTGTCAATGATCCTTAGTGATCATTACTTAAGTCGACTTGTTTTTACAACAACCTTTTTGCTTATCTTTTCCCTCAAAATTGCATTCTTTTTTTGCCTCACCGTGTTTGTGATCACATCCTTTTCTACTCTTCCAGAAAAAACTTCTCCAGGATTTACGGGAAGAACATCCCCTCTTTCCTTCTTTTTTACTGCAGGATTTCTCAACGCCGCCTTTATCACAGGTTATATTTTGTTCATACTGACATTTACCTTTAGCTGTGTTTTCCTTCTGATCTGTTTTGTCACCGGTGTCCACTCCCAGGGCCATCACTCCGCCAAACAGAAGCACTGCAATCATTGTACGTAGAAATACTTTCATATTATACCTCTCTGATAAATTAAATTCAAAATACAGTTGGAAGTTTGCATCAAAAATACCGTCAATTGCAAATTATTTTGTCTCCCATTTATTTTACTGATAGAATGAAGCATAGATTAATCATAGAATCAATTTGCAGTGAATAGGCACAAAAACTTCCGCTTGCTCCCGGACAATGGTTCGTAACTGGTGTGCCTCACGTGCGTCTGTGTCAACGCGATTTTTTACCTTGGTAACGTCGAATATACTTAAGCCAGCCGCTCAGTTCGTCGTCACTGTGGGTATTCCACTTTTCACAGCCCCCCGTGTCAACAACACGAGCAGCTATTGTCCTTTCCACTAAGGCCGGTTTCGAACCAGACCAGTAGCCGTAGTGGAGCCCATCCTTTGCAAGAACAGTAAAATTATATGTCCGAATGCCTCCTTCCATAGCTTCGTACGAGTCTACAACCACACCCTTCCTTTGTCCCAACTTGGTGGCATAAAGGTTTCGGATCTCCCTGATTATCTTTTTATGTTTTGTCATTCATACCCTTATCAATTTTTCCAATGCCTTATCGTACTTCTTTACCCGTTCCAAATCCTTATCAGTAACCTCTGGCAACCGTGTTAAATCCCTATTATCTTCTAAATCAGCCAGTTTTATTTTTACTGCTAACGGATTGAATGAAATTCTTTCAATATATGAATCATAATTTTCACCATCCTGTTTGGTAAGGCATTCCACCGCAGACACTACCTTTTCACTGAATCCCTCACTCCTTAAATCATCCAATGATATATCTGTGTCTTCTACAATATCGTGCAATACCGCCACTATTTTCTCCTCTTCCGATTCCACTTGATTCATTACGCGCAATGGATGTTCGATATATGGATTTCCTGCCTTATCCGTTTGACTTTCGTGATGCTGTTTTGCTAATTCTATTGCCCTGTCTAAATATAATTTTTTCGTTCTTTTCAAGATATTCCTCATTATAAATACTAAAATGTACAAACATCCATCAGGATGAGAGTGGGATTATTTATTTGGAGAGAGGTTCCGAAGGGCTGTGCCCTCCGAAATTCTATCAGCTGAAGTACTCGGTCAGTTTTTTAATATATTCCGGTGTTGTTCCGCAACAGCCCCCGATCACCGTGGCGCCCAGGTCATGCCAGTGTTTACATTCCTGCAGATACTCCTCTGCATTATAATCATCGGTAAACTGCCATTCGGGAGGATTAAATTTTCCTACATGGGCATAAACGCCTAGGGGCTTGTCCCAGAGCGGTGCCAGCTGCTCCAGCCCAGCTGTAATATGTTCAGGAGGGGCACAGTTTAAGAAGAGTACATCCGGTTCATTGCGTGCCATTGCATCTACCACCTCCGCCATGGTCTGACCTCCTAAAAGGCGCCCATCCTGGTAGGGAACAAAGGCAACCCATGCGGGCTTTTTAAGTTCTTTTGCCGCCTTGATCGCCACCTCTGCCTCCGAGGTTGAATTGAATGTCTCAAACAGGAAAATATCAGCGCCTGCATCGGCATAATCTGTGAGCTCCTCCAGGTATTCGTCATATATTTTCTCAACGTCCGGGTTGCGGTCCGGCCGAAAACACCACTCCAATGTGGTAATGGAAGCGGCAATGGGTGTATTGCTCCGGCCAAGCGAGGAGCGGGCTTTATCCGCCAGTGCAACAGATTCATGAATGAGTTCACCTGCCCGGTCCAGCAATCCACTGGCACCCATAGCTGCCAGGTGTTTATCATTGGCAAAATGATTCCGGAAGCTGCGTTTGCTGAGTTGAAAAGTGTTGGTAGTGATCACGTCTGCGCCAGCATTGATATAGTCCTGATGGATCTCCAGGTTTAATTCCGGTTCAGTTTTCAGCTGATGGCTGGCCCAGGTGTATCCCCTTCGCAGAATTTCCGTGCCAATACCGCCATCCAGCAATGTTACCTGCCGGTCATCTATCCTGTTTTTTAATTCCGTATAGCCCACGTCGTTACGTTATTATTTCCCGCACAGCGCGGATATGTTCTGGGGTTGTCCCGCTGGAACCGCCGATTATCTGAACGCCCTGGTCCAACCAGCCCTGTGCTTCCCGGGCATAGTTTTCCGGTGATACTTCTTCGATATTTTCAAAGCGGGGATAAAAATCCGGTTTCCAGCTTGGCGGACTGTATCTGCCAATAACCGCCTTGGCACCGGAGGGTGACCCATTTATAATATTGGGCAGGCTTTTTGTTATCATGGGCATACTCCCGGCAGAGACAAGGACAGCTTCTGCCCCCTTGCTCCGGGCAAGATCTGCTGCAGAGTGGAGGGATTCACCGTTTAAAAGATTTCCATCCGTACCTGGAACAAAACTCATCCACACAGGAAGGTCAAACCCAGAGGCTGCCTCCAGGGCTGCCTCCGCTTCCCTAGTATTATTCATTCCTTCAAAAAAGATCAGATCAACACCGCAGGAAGAGAGAATCTCTGCACATTCCCTGTGGTGAGCAAGGCAGTCGTTTCCAGGCGGTGACAGATCGGGGCGGAATACATGCATAACCGGTGAAATGGAACCTGCAAGGGGAACTGTTTCGGCCTTACCAGTCTCAGTTAATGCTTCTTTTGCCAGGGTTACGGCAGAGCTGCACAGCTCAACGGCTTTTGAGGGCAGTCCGGTGGCGCCGATCAGTTCCATGTGTTCCCCATCCCGAAAAAAGTTTATAAAGTTGCGCTTGGTTAGATTAAATGTGTGAGTGGTGAGAATATCAACACCGGCGTTTAGATAGTCTCTATGGATATCACGGATTGTATCCGGTGCATCTTCAATGCCGTGCTGGCGCCAGCGAATGCCCCGGCGTGTTACTTCCGTACCGATGCCTCCGTCTAAAAGAACGGCCCGGCCAGCCGATAGTTTTTCACGTATGGCATTATAATTCATCTATGCATTTCTCAAATTATATTTTTCAATAATAGATTCCATTCTAACTTCGTATAGGTTCCGAAAGTTACGTTTAAAGCTCAAACAGTTTCAATCGGCAAAAACAAAAAAACCCGCTCAGGTCGGGGATTAAATATCGTACACTTAAATTCTTCGATACACCTGTTATTCATTCATGATCATTATTTCCTGGTCCAATACATCGGTCCATTCCATTTGGGATACATCAGGTATTTCAAAACGTTTATCATGCCCCCAGTCGTGTTCCAAAACATTTTGCCAACCCACATGGACTTTTGTCCATAGAATGGGGCCGTTGTAAATGGGATTGTTGATGTTCCTGTACACATAGTGGTTCGCATTCTCTTTTTGATAGATATCCCTGTCCATGGAGTTGCGCAGTTTCCTGAATAACCGAACATCCCCGAATTCCTTTGCGGCCAAAAGTCCCGTCAGTGTGGCCAGGGGCGATGGACCTGCTTCCCTGTCCTCCTTTACATAGGCATAGGGACCTATCTCCCGGGTGAAATAGTCTTTCCAAATGTCATAGAGCCCTTCATTGTATGCCGGTTCATAGGGCCTCAGGAATGTCATTGTCCAAGCATTGGTATATCCCGAAAGCAAGGGATTGCAAAACTCATGCTTTGTGCTGTACATCTTCAAATAGAGCCCGTATTCCTCATCCGTCATCTTGTTTTTGATAAAATCGATGGACCACCTGGCTTCCACATCAGCATAGGTGGTGCCATATAATTTATCGTAGATCAAAAGGCTCAGTAAGGAAATGGAATTGCATTGGGCAAAATACCGGCCCGGTTCACAGTCTGCTCCCTCATGTTTTCCCTCTGCATGGTGCCTGCGCATCTCATCAATGATCTTGTCGGTGAGCCAGGTATACTCCCTGCTGAATTCCTCATCGCCTGTCATGAACTGGTAGAGCCCGTACATGAGGTTCAAATGTCCCTTGTACATCACATTGCCTTCAGAAATGGGGTCATCTCCCATGCCGTATTCGATCCAGTCACCCCAGACCTTTACGGACTTCATTTTCTTGATCATGAGATACATGGCATGTTTGGCCCTGTCTGCATGTTTTGCGCTGATCATGGCAATGGAAGGCATGGCGTAAGACGAAAAAGCAATGCCGTATCTCCAGCGCATCTGTTCAGAAACGTCCCATCCAAAAAATTCATCCCCGGTGATGTCCATAACTTCATAGGTGTTATAGACATAATTGAATTGTCCGATCTCATCTGTTTGCAGTTCCCGCTGGCCAACGGGTTTGAAATAGTTCTCTGCCTTTGGCAGTCCAAAAGGATAGATACAATAGATGGCGATCAACAGGACAGCCCCTGTCAAAAAAAGAGCTGTTTTTATCTTATTTTTTGAAAATATTTTATACACAGAACAGGACGAATCTCATGATATCGTCGTAGTCTTTTGCCCTGTACTTCACTGTCTTTGGGCTCACGGACTCCGCTCCCGGATACTGGGATGCCCGGTATGCAGCGGTCGGTTTCACATAGCGGACGGATAGCTCAAACTCATCCGGAAGTTGCCAGGCGCTGTTTTTGTCAACGGATTTCAAGGCGTCACAAACGGTTTTACGGATAGACCTGAGGGATTTTTCCGGATGAATGCTGACGGTGGAGTCCCCAACGCCTTCCATGGTGATAAAGGTGGCAGTGCCTGGGCTTACCTCGGCCACTTCCCTGCACAGTTCCCTGTCCCCGGACACGAACGCCATTGGCACTTGGTGCTTTGCCCCTACATATCCATGAAGAAGAAATTCTGACGCTTCCCTCCCGTTGATAAATATTCGTTCGATCTTTCCTGATGACATGGTATGAGCAAGAGGATTTCCACCTGAGCCTGCCCGGGAATGATATCCCACCATCATAAGAGCGTCAAAGGTCCCGTCCAGTTCCTGTACCATGGAATAAGGATGCCCGCTCCAGCCCCTGATGAGCTCCGCCTCTTCCGGCAGGTCTGCAGAGAGGATATTTCGTCCGGTGTAATGGGCGTCCTTTACCAGGATCTTTTCCGCACCGGCGTCCAGGGCGCCACGGCATGCAGAAACCACCTCTTCAGTCATCCGCTTCTGAAACTGGGCATAATCGGGCTTTTTAGGGTCAACCTCATTCCAGTGCGTCACACCTGTTATTCCCTCCATATCAGCGCTTATATAAACTTTCATAGCCAAATTAATACCTCATTATTTCTTCTTTCATCACTTCAATTTACCTTATCATCACTTTTTTTACAAAGAGATGCCCTCATTCTTCCTTGAGATCAAACACCAGTACATACTGATAAGGCAGATTAGCTGAATTCGGAACCAACCGGAAACCTACTGCTGTCAGTTCACTGACCACCTCCTCTTCCGCCAGCTTCATTTCATCCCTGGGTCCCACCGGCAATTCACCCTTCTTGAAATCAACAATGACAAGCCTGCTCTCCGGCTTAATGTATTTTTTCAGGTTCTCAAAATATTTCGCGCGGTGTTGGATATGATGATAGGTATCGCAGATGAAAACCAGGTCTACCCTTTCAGGGATTTTCGGATCGTCCGGGTCTCCAAGAATGCTTGTCAAATTGGGCAGTTTTTCCTTAACAGCCCGCGCATTCAGGTAGTCCACCAGGTTAGGCTCAATGTCAATCCCGTACACTCTCCCCTCCTTTGCGACCTGGGCAAAGCGAACCGGGAAATAACCGGTGGCTGAACCTATATCGGCGATCACAGAATGTTTTTCAATACCGATGGCCTCTATTACTTCCTCAGGTTTCTGCCATTCATCCCTCGTCGTATCCTCAAAGAGACTGGCCCATTTTTCCGCATCATCAAAGCGGTGGTGCTTGGTCCGTTCTTCTTCGGTTAGATCGTTATGCTGTTTACCATGCTGTGCTGCTGCCACCGTGACCGCTAGTATCGTAAATATTAAAAGAAGTTTAACCGTGGTCGCTTTCATCTGTCTGCACGCTTTGAAATTGTTACTTATACTCAACACTTCCATCTTCTGAAACGTGCATGGTGATCCATTCATAGTTGTCCTTGCTCACTGTTTTTTCTATGCTTTTCTGCAGTGATTTTTGGTTTCTTTCTTTAACTTCCCTGTCAAAGAGTACCAGGTTCGTAATATCATTTTTTTTTCATGCCGTTAAAAATCACAAAGTCAACAGGATGGAACATCACCTTGACATCATCTGGATTGTATTTGTTTGGGTAAAATATAGTGTCGATCTTTTTAGTAGTTTTCATGGCGGCCACACGCCCCTTCTCCCTGGCAATTTCTCTTGTTTCACCTTCCTCCAAATTAATTTTCTCTTCAGTTTTATCAAGGCGGGCAGCGGATTTCTCAAACTTATCCATCCAGTCTGGAGCTGGTTTTTTCTTAATGTAGACATTGGCATCGCTCAATCGGAAGATCTCACCACAGCAGGTGCACACACCGAATATCTGCCTCTGGATGGCAAAAAATTTGATCAGTTCACTTTTCATGGTTTATAGGTTTTAAACCCAACCTTTTTATCTTCAACCACCTGTTTTATTTTTTTCTGCTTTTTTGTAAGCTGGGCACCCCCAGACTTGATATCTACAAAAACAATCTTATCGACCTTTTGCTTTTCACTAAGCCCCTCGAATATGACATAATCGATGGGGTCAAACATTGACCGACAATCGTTCTTATTAAATGTAAAACCATCCAGGGTTGGGGCAAGACGTTCCAAAAGAAATCCAAGGTTTATAGCCTTGGCACCCACTTCTGATTTTATGGGGATGTTTAATTTTCTTTCCTTTAAATTGGCTCTTCGTACTTTCTGCTCATCCAGCATTCTTTTGTACACAGCCTGGGATTCTGGGGTAAAGTTATCGAGGTGAAACAACCCGGCTTCGCTGAGTTTAATTTCTTCCTTGCAGGATGGACACTCAATGTGAAATTTTCCATTGTTGAGCGCATCAAGTGTTTCCTTTATTTCATTTTTAGAGGCCATAGTGTAAACTAGAAAACATCATATATTATAATTTATTAATCAATACACCATCTTTTTAAAGCCCAATCTACCATTTCCTTCTCTCTTTTACTGATTGACCTTTCGGTCCAATTCTTATATTTGCTAATTTCCCTTTCAATAATAACCGGGGAAGAAATATATGTTTTTGCATCAGTACCAATGTCTTTGGCTTTACCTTTTTTTTGAGGGAAATCCTTATTGGATAAATTGGGGTTCCAGTATGTCAATGTAAGGTTCCCTATCCGCCCAACATTTTTTTGGTGCAGTTTCTTATTTGGGAATCTCTCTTTCCAATATTTACTACCTGTGATTGTTTGAGGCAGTATATGTTCAATAGTTTTTTTTAACATCCTTCTTTTGCAACTCATTCCAATTTAATTTCATTGACGCATTCATACTTTCCACATTATAACGCTCATATTCATAAAGGAAATATTTTATACCCCGCCAAGTATAGTAGTCATAGTCTTCTTCTGTTAAACTTTTCATGACATAATCATCATCATTGGCGTATTGTTTAATCCAAGATTTAATATTATTTAAAACATCATCTATAGATAGTTTTTTACTTTTATGTAATTCATTTGCTATACGGTACGATCGATTGATCCCAGCATTCGATCGATATCCTGACAGAGTATAAACTCGGAAAATAAAAACTTCAGATAATTGGATAATTTTCAAGAAAGAATCAGGATCCTTTTTAAGCTTGATTCTTGCACTCATTAATAAAGGGAACACCGTTGCCTGTTGGCCAAGCCTATTTATACGGTTGGTAAGGCTGATGATTTCGTTCCTTTTTTTATCATCAAATCCATAGAATGATTTATCCGACTCAGGATTAAATAGATCACGATACACAAGCGACGCTTCCTTTAATGAAGAAATGTATTTAGAAATACTACGATAACATTGTTGGCTTTTCAATTTTTTCATAGAGATTTCTTTCTTGATGGATTTATGGATATCATAGTTTCTTGGGTCTGGATCATATCCTATAATCCAATGGAAACGTAATAGTTGGTCTTCATCACCAGTACTAACTCTGCCTGCATCCATTAAGTTTTGAAAAATTGTTTTCCAAGCATCATTTATTTTCCCTACCAGTTGAGTTGAATCGTGAACAGAAGATGATACTTTGTATGTAAGATAAATAAGGTAGTTCTTAACCTTTTCAAGTTGTGATAATGGTTTCCCCCGATCATTCATCACTTCGAATATTACACCAACCTCCGCTTCATCCCCGACTTCGTAAAAATTCACCATTAACTTATTTGTAATCTTATTAAGCAATTGTTCAATAAAATCAAAAAAATCAGTTTCGGATTTTTTCTTCTCAACTTTACCTAAATAGCTCTCAAACTCTTTTTTTGCGTTAAGAAGGTTTTGATGAGATTTCTGGGTTGGTTCGCCAATATGAGGAGCATTATCGATAATATATTGTTTGAAGAAAAAGTCAGTATCAGGATTTAAGTTTAATTTATAGTAATCACCTCTTTGAGATAGCACTTTTATATAGTTATCCGATATTCTATCCGCATACTTTTTGGAATTCGGTGTATCAATTTTCATCAATTTTTGAAAAATTGAGAAAAGAAGTATTACAGCCGTTGTTATTCTCTGTTGTCCGTCAACTATATCAAATTTTTTATAGGCTATGCCAAAAATTTGTTCCGGTTTTTTCTCTTTGGAGTGGACGATAATCGTTCCTGTATAGTGATGTTTTTCAGATTTTAGATCGATACTTTCGAGATCATCTAATAAATCCTGACGATGTTCAGTTTCCCATGAATATCCCCGTTGGTAATCTGGAACGGTAAATATTTGATTTTGAAAAATTTTCTGCAATGATATTAGATTAGTCATGTTACTGCCTTTTACCTTTCCTTTCCTTAATAAGAATTATAAATTTACCTTATAATTGAAGTTAATATATACATAAAGTATCCACCTGCAATAAAAAAGCCTCTTCCCCTAAGAAAAAGGCTTTGTCAGTCGGAGCGGCGAGATTTGAACTCGCGACCCCTGCAACCCCATTGCAGTGCGCTGCCGGACTGCGCCACGCTCCGAATTCAATTACACTATATCACTCAGCAATGATATCAAGGATTTTCTGCAGTTCCTCCTTGATCTCAACCAACACAGTTTTCTGTTTTTCGCTCATGCCGGAAGACGCAGAACCTTCCTCTCCATCCCCCATGTCCTCAACTCCAGTGTTTAATTGCTTCCGGGCGCCCACAATAGTGAACTTTTTATCATATAATAAAGACTTGATCGTTAAAACGGTGTCAATGTCTGACTGCCTGTAGGTGCGGTTGCCCGATCTGTTTTTTTTGGGATTTAACTGCTTGAACTCTGTTTCCCAGTAGCGGAGGACATACTGCTTCAATCCGGTCAGTTTGCTGACCTCCCCGATTGAATAATATAGTTTTTTAATGTCCATCTTTTGAAGATTCGAAAATATAAACTATCTAAACCAACACTTTAACTTAACGATTGAACTGCTTATAGTCAAAGTGATTCTTTACATGCTAGCCCCGGACGTAGTTGTTGTGGAACTCAATCCATCTCGGTAAAACATCTTCAAGTGTATCTTTAGGAGGCAAAAAGGCAATCCGCAAATGATGGGTCCCCTCCTTCTGCCCAAAGCCGGAGCCGTTCACTGTGGTTAAGCCCGTCTCTTCAAGAAGGCTCATGCAGTAATCAAAATCCGTCTTCCCTGCTGGCAGGGTATTGAATCGTGGAAAAAGGTACATTGCCCCAACCTTTCCAAAGCATTCTACACCGTCCATCTCCTTAAAGGATTCCTTTATCATGCCCGCTTTTTCATAGAGGTCAGCCAGGATGCCCTGTTTTTCTCTGTTGAATTGATCGTAGGGTTCACTTCCCTCCGGTGGCGGTGAAGACAACAGGTAGATTAAAGCCTGCCCTGTGGTGTTGGAACACAGGTTCACTGAAGCCTGTTTAAATAAAATATCTATGAACCCTGGGTTGCTCCCCTGTGACCCCGGCGGGTTCCTCACTTCAAAATATCCGCCCCGGTGCCCGCATTCTCCATAAAACCCTTTCGACGCGCTGTGAAAGCTGAAGAGGGGAATATTTTTATCATCCCCAAGGGCCTTTGCAAAAGACAAAAATTCAGAACCATACAGATTATCCTGGTACACTTCATCTGAAAAGATGGCCAGCCCGTTTTTCCCGGCAAATTCGATGATCTCCAGAATGCTCTTTCTGTCAAGGATTGCCCCGGTGGGGTTGGCTGGATTGATCACAACGATGGCCTTCACATTCACATTGTCCCTGCGTGCCTTTGAAAGTGATTCCTCCAGGCTGTCCTTCGTGAGGGTCCATCCGCTCTCTTCATCCGGGTAGTAATTGATTTGTTTGCCTCCAAGCCTTGCGATCGTCGCTGAGTACAGCGGGTAGGTTGGGATGGGGATCATTACCCCGTCATTCTCATCAGCGATAAGCAGTTCCAGAATGCATTTTATACCTTCGCTGGCTCCATCGGTGAGAAAAACATGGTCAGGTATGGACGGAACGCCGTTTCCAGGAGTGACGCCGTCCCTCTTATCGATAAACCTGGACACTGCTTCCCGGATGAACAGGGGCCCCTTGCTGTCCGTATAGGCGCCCATGCCTGTTTCCATTTTTGCAAGAAAATCTTCGCTGAAGTCAAGAATGTAGTCCGGGATCCATTCCTGGCTGTCTATATCAGGGCGTATTTGCCCTTTTAGTGTTCGTTCGCGATTAATGTGAGGGGGATATTCAAGTAAGCTTAAAACCTGCCGGTAAAAGCTCACTGACGTTTGTCCAAGTGCCTGGGGGTTGCCAATGTTGCATGGAATGACTGTTCTCCCCTGCTTCCGCAGTTCTGATGCCTTGTGGTATAAAGGCCCCCGAACTGCATAGTCCATGTTTATGACATTCTGGTTCAGGGAAAGATCTGCTGGCATAACCGCTGTGTGTTTCAGGTTATTTTTTTATTGAAGTAAAATTACTGCAGCAATAAAAACGATGGAAGTAATGAAACTAGGCTAGAAGCGTTTCTTTTTGAACGGTTTCCCGTCACGGCCGCCTTTATTTCTTTTCCAGTTACTGTCCCTTGGCGGCGGAGGCTTATACCCTTCAGGTTTTTCCATGAGGGCTTTCCTGCTGAAATCCAGCCGCCCCGTGTCATCAACCTTGATAAGTTTTACTTTCATGGCGTCACCGGGCTTACAGACATCCTCCACTTTCTCTGTCCTCTCCCAATTCAGCTCGGAGATATGAACAAGTCCCTCCTTCCCGGGGGCAACTTCAACAAAGGCGCCGAAAGTCATTAACCGGGTCACCTTTCCATCAAATTCCATCCCCACTTCAGGTTCCATGGTAATGGCTTTGACCAATTCAATTGCATCATTGCATTTATCACTGTCTAAGCCAGCCACAGTGACCACCCCGTCATCATCCACATTCACGTCACATTCTGTGTCCGCAATGATCTTCTTGATGTTCTTGCCTCCCGGCCCGATAAGGCCGCCGATCTTTTCAGGATTGATCTGGATCGACAGTATCTTTGGCGCATACTGGGACATGGTCTGGGGCTCAGACACTGCGTCGTACATAAGGTCCAGGATATGTTCGCGCCCTGCCTTGGCCTGGGCCAGTGCCTCTTTCAGAAGTGCAAATGAAATTCCTTCGATTTTCAGGTCCAGCTGGATCGCTGTGATCCCTTCCCGTGTACCTGCAACTTTAAAGTCCATGTCGCCCAGGTGATCTTCAGCACCCAGGATATCGCTCAAGACTGCGTGGCGTTTTCCGTCTGTCACGAGGCCCATGGCAATACCGGCTACATGCCCCTTGATCGGTGCGCCCCCGCTTATAAGAGCCAGGGACCCGCCGCAAATGCTGGCCATGGAAGAGGAACCGTTGGATTCCATAATCTCGGAGACCAGGCGTATTGTATAGGGAAAATCATCATACTCAGGAAGAGCATGCTTCAAAGACCGTCCCGCCAGGTGGCCGTGCCCAATTTCCCGCCTGCTGGTAAATCCTATCCGGCCGGTCTCACCTACGCAATAGGGCGGGAAGTTGTAATGAAGCATAAAGTTTTTCTTCCCATCCAGGTCCATGGTGTCAATAATCTGCTCGTCCCTGGGGCTCCCCAGTGTCAAAACGACCAGTGCCTGGGTCTCTCCCCGTGTGAACAGGGCAGATCCATGCGTCCTTGGCAGAAAATCTGTTTCAATGGTGATGGGACGAATATCAGTGCTCTTTCTGCCGTCGCTCCGGACACCCTGTGCCAGGATTTGCTCCCGAAAGGCTTCCTTTAACTGACCGCTCACATAGGCATCAATCATCTGTTCTGATTCAGGATATGTTTCTTCCAGGCCATTCAGGGCCTTTTCGTGAATATCTTCGATGGCTTTTTCCCGTTCCAGTTTATCGGAGATCTGGATGGCTTTGTCAATATCTGCTTTTACTGCAGATTCCACAGCTTTTTCCAACTCTTCGTTTTCATCAGCTGCCGGTATCTCTCTTTTTACCACGTCAACATCAGCCACAACCTTCTTCTGAAGATCGATAATCTGCTTTATAAAGCCATGGGCAAATTCAAGCGCAAGGAGAAAATCCTCCTCCGAAACCATTTTTGCTTCCCCTTCCACCATGACGACTGTCTGTTCGTTTCCGGAAACAATGATATCCATATCGGACTCTGCAATCTCGCTTCGGGTCGGGTTCACAACAAATTCCCCACTGCACCTGCCGACTCTCACCGAAGCGGTGGGGCCGTTCCATGGAATGTCAGAGATCATTAAAGCGCATGAAGCGCCTACCCCTGCCAGGGTGTCTGCCATATTCTCTCCATCACTCGACAGGGTTGTAATCATCACCTGGGTTTCATATCTAAATGATTTTGGGAACAAAGGCCGGATAGGACGGTCTGTCAACCGGCTGGTGAGAACTTCATGTTCTGAGGGGCGTGCTTCACGTTTAAAAAAGCCTCCCGGGATTTTCCCGGCAGCGTAGTGCCGTTCCCGGTACTCGACCTGGAGAGGGAACCAGTCGATATCTTCCCTCATGGTCTTTGCTGCGTTCACTGCTGTGAGGATGGTTGTTTCCCCGTATTGTACAATGACTGATCCGGAAGATTGCCTTGCAACCTGGCCAGTCTGGATGGTAAGAGTCTTCCCGTTTAGTTCAATTTCATATTTTTTCATTAGGTATATTTACTTTCGTATTTTCAATTTATTAGTTAATTCCACATATGATTCAGGATTGGTTCTTTGCAGGTATTTCATCAGTCTTCTCCGCTGGGAAACCAGTTTCACTAATCCGTGCCTGGAATGGTTGTCTTTTGCATGATTATTCACATGAGCTGTCACATCACGTACTCTCTGGGTCAAAAGGGCGATCTGGGCCTCGGTAGACCCTGAATCGTCCTTATTTTTACCAAATTTATTAATAATTTCTTTTTTCTTTTCGGTGCTCAGGGGCATTTCTTCTCCTAATTATATTTTTTCATGAGATCTAAGCTGTGCTTCTTATCTCTGGTTAATTGTTCAATTAATTCTTTTTCAGAAGTAAATTTCTTCTCATCACGAATTCGTTCAAGAAACTCAATGGTAATTTCTTTTGAATAAAGATCGGCGGAATCTAAATCAAAAAAATGGACTTCCATTACAAAATTACTTTCACCAAATGTTGGCCGAAACCCAAGGTTGCACATTCCATACAGTTGGTTTCCATTCACTCTTCCCCGGGTCAGGTACACTCCATTCTCAGGAAGGAGCTGGTCTTTTTCAACCGGAACAAAATTTGCTGTGGGAAAAGTCATTTTTCTCCCCCTTCCGCTGCCGCGAATTACTTTTGCGCGAAATCCATAGACCCATCCCAGTTCAAAATTGGCCCGGCGTATATATCCTGACTGGATCAATTCCCGGATGTGTGAACTGGAAATAACAACCCCTTCATCAGCAAAGGGCGCTACAACATCCACCTGGATTTCCTTTTCTGATAAATAGGATTGAATAAACTCAGGGCTCCCGCCCCGTTCATATCCAAAATGATGATCGTACCCCACGATCACGTGGATGGGATGAAAATAGTTTATGACAACATCTTCAAGAAAATCTTTTGCAGGGAGCTGAGAAAAATCCTGGGTGAAGGGAATAATTAAGACCGTGTCTACCTGGTATTCTTTCAGGATAGAGATTTTCGCATCCAAATTCATGAGAAGAGATAATGTATCCCTGTCCGTATTCAGCACATGCCTTGGGTGTGGATCGTAGGTAATCAGTACTGACTGTACATTTTTACTCTTTGCGTTCACAACAACCTGTTTCACTATTTCCTGGTGTCCCCGGTGAAGTCCGTCAAAAGTACCCATTGTTACAACACTTCCGGAGATAGGGACAGCATCGCTTAAGCTTCGATAGATAACCATTGTTCTGAAAACTTATCGATTGTCAGGGAATTCTTTACGTGGAACTCACCGACGGATGTCCTGATTAATTTTGTTAAATGTCCTGCAGTTCCCAGGGATTTGGCAATATCATGTCCAAGCACACGAACATACGTGCCTTTAGAGCATTTTACAGAGAACCTGAGAAAAGGGGATTCATAGGATATGAGCTGAAGTGCATGGATGTTTATATCCACCGGGTCCCGATGAACAGTCAGGTTTTTTCGCGCAAGCTTGTACAGGCGGACTCCCTTTATTCGTTTTGCAGAATACATTGGGGGCGTCTGTTTTTGTGCACCCAGGAAACCGGCGAATGTTTTGTTTATCTGGTCAATTGCCAGGTTCGGGACAGGTGCTGTCTCTATTACTTTTCCTTCCCTGTCCATTGTATCAGTACCAACGCCAAACTTTACTGTTGCTTCATAGGTCTTATCACTGGCGGCTATATGCGTCAGATTCTTTGTATCCTTCCCGGTCCCGATAATTAACACACCTTCTGCAAACGGGTCCAGTGTGCCTCCATGGCCTACTTTCTTTTCGTCCACGATATTCCGAAGTTTTTTGACCACATCAAAAGAAGTCCAGCTCACTGGTTTATAAATATTAGCGATCATTTTTTTTCCTGGGTGTAATGGAGTTGAGAACTTCCTCTATTTTTTCATGGTACACCATTGATTCATCAAAAATAAATTGAAGATCCGGTGTGGTTCTTATATGGAGTTCAGGGCCCATGTATTTTTTAAATGCTTTTGTTAACCTGTTTAATTCTCGTTCGATGTCCTGTATCTCTTTTTTGGGCTGGTACACACTGAAATACACTTTTGCAAGATGAAAATCGGGCGACAGGTCCACGTTGGTGAACGTCACAAACCCAAACGGGGAGAGATCAATATATTTTAATGCGATCTCACCGAGTATTTCCTGAATTTGTTCACCGACACGCTGAGTCCGTTTATACGGGAGTTGCGCTCTCAAGTTTTCTTTTGACTTCTTTAATCTCATATATTTCAATCACATCGTCTTTCTTATATTTTTTTACGTCTTCCAGGGATATACCGCACTCCATTCCTTCCTTTACCTCTTTTACATCGTCCTTAAACCGCTTCAGGGATACAAGCTGATGGCCTTCGGAAATAACTTCATCATCACGTATAAGCCGGGCCAATCCATTCCGTTTAATGACACCTTCTGTAACCTGGGAACCGGCAATAAAACCAATCTGCGGTATCTTAAATTGTTCAAGGACGGTTGCCCTGCCCATTATTTCCTCAACTTTATCCGGTTCAAGGAGCCCTTCCAGGGCCAGTTTGATTTCTTCCACAACTTTGTAAATAACATTGTATATTCGTACTTCCACCCCGGTTTCTTTTGCCAGGAGTTTCGCATTTGAAGACTCCTGGACATGGAATCCTATGATCACTGCATTGGAAGCCTGGGCCAGCAGGATATCTGATTCAGATATGGGCCCTACCGCCTTATGTATTACTTTAATACTTACTTCTTTTGTATTGAGCTTTTCCAGGGTTTCCGACAGGGCGTCAATAGAACCGTCAACATCTCCTTTAATTACAAGGGGAAGCATATTTGTTTCTCCCTCTTTAATCATGGATGATATAACATCTAAAGAATGGGTGGCAATTTTCTTTTGTTCTATTTCTCTTTTTAATCTCTGCCGGTCCGTGGCGAGCCTTTTTAATATTTTTTCGTCTTTAATGACCCTGAAGATATCTGCTGCTTGGGGCACCTGATCAAAACCCAGGACCTGGATTGCATCTGATGGATGCGCTTCCTTAATCCTCTGCCCTCTTTCATTGATAATAGCGCGGACTTTACCAGGGGAATCATTGCAGATAAATAAATCACCAACGGATAAGGTTCCTTTTTGTATCAGCACTGTACCTACCGGGCCAAGGCCTTTATCAATCCGGGATTCAATGACAGTACCACGGGCGGAACAGTCAAAATTAGACTGTAAATTTAACATTTCTGATTCCAGGAGAATTCCATCGATTAAATCATCCATGCCGGTGCCTTGTTTTGCTGAAACCTCCACGGCCTGGACCTTCCCTCCCCAGTCTTCCACAAGAACTTCATTCTCAGAAAGCTCACGTTTCACCTTGTCTGCATCGGCTCCCGGTTTGTCAATTTTATTGATGGCAACCACAATGGGGACCTGGGCGGCGCGGGCATGGCTGATTGCTTCGATAGTCTGAGGCATGACTGAATCATCGGCAGCGACAACAAGAATGACGATATCCGTGATTTGTGCACCCCGGGAGCGCATGGCGGTAAATGCTTCATGTCCCGGTGTATCCAGGAAAGTAATCATTTTATTATTTTTCTGTTCAACTTTATAAGCGCCAATATGCTGTGTAATTCCCCCTGATTCTCCGGCAACAACATTTGTATCTCTTATGTGGTCCAAAAGTGACGTCTTTCCGTGATCAACATGCCCCATCACCGTAATAACAGGTGCCCTCGGTTTTGCCTTGGATAAATCCTCCTCCGTATCTTCCAATGAAAAAAGTTCTTCACCATATTCAATTAGCTTTTCTACAACACAATCATGTTCTTCTGCCAGGAGTTCGATCATATCCCAGTCAAGGCGCTGGTTAATGGTTGCAAGCACACCAAGGCCAAGGCATTTCTGGATTATTTCACTGGGTGTTACTTCAAAATACTTTGCCAACTCATCAACACTGGCATATTCTGGTACGGCAATCACTTTTTTTGATGATACTTCTTCCGCCGCCGCAGCGATTTCCCTGCCTTTTTTATAAACCTTTTTCTTCGTTTTTGTATCAATCTTGGCTAATGTCTGGCGAACACGTTCCTCAACGCTTTTTTCAGGTGCAACTGCTTTACTGTCTGTGGCAGGTGGTCTTGTTCTCCTGATGCCTTTCCCAATTTCTGATTCAATATCTGTTAAATTTATTTTCCTTAGTTTTACTTTTTTTGGTGCCGGCTGAACTTCTTTTTGAATTGTTTCTTTTTTTGATTTTTTCTGACCTGCCTTCTTTGGCTGTTCCTCTTTCCCCGGTTCAGGGGCAGCTTTCTTTTGAGCAGCAACAGCTTTCTCCTCGACTGTTTTTGCGGCAGCTTTCTTTTGAGCCGCAGCAGCTTTCTTCTCAGCCGTTTTCTTCTCTCGTTCTTTTTTTGCTTTAGATTTCTCTTCTGTCTCTAGCTTTCTCTGTTCAGAAAGTGAGAGGAGATTTATTTTTTTTGCGGATTTCTGGGTGTCTCGAAAACGGGTATCGTGTATTTCCCTCCTCATCTGTTCTTTACGATATCGCTCAATGGATTCTTTATCCTTTGAAAATTCAGTCAATATCTTTTGATAATCTTTATCATCAACAGGAGCCATATGACTGCCAACTGTAATTCCTTCTTCATTGAGGAAGGAAATGATTTCTGTATGAGAGATATTTAACTCTTTGGCAATATGAAAAATTCTTCTTGGACGGTCAGCCATTATTCTTTTAGGAAGTGGTTCCTGCCTCTTTTGATTGAGGAATTAAGGTTTTTTCTTTTTCATCCGGTTTTATGGCTGAGTCATCTTCTACAGCCTCTGGTTTGGGTACATCAATATCATCAGGATTGTCATCATCCGCTTCATCATCACTTCGGTTTTTTTCTATAAAATCCTGGATTGAATCGTAGATTTTTTCTAAAACGTTTTCTGTGATTTCTTTGACTTCTAAAAGGCTGTCTTCATCTTTCGCCTGGAATTCAGAGATGGTATTAACACCCTCTGCCTGTAAACTTTTTGCAGCCTTTTTTGGGAACTTCGGGATTTCAACCAGCAGAGTATTCTGCTCAATTTTTCTTTGTTCATATTCTTTTTCCCCAAAGGCATCAATTCTATAATCAATGAGCTGGGATGCAAGTTTTATGTTCATTCCTCCCCTGCCAATTGCCAGGTCCAACTCATCATCTTTAAAGATAGCCTCGCAATATTTACGTTCATCATCAATATAAAGGTTCATTGGTTTTGCCGGTGACAAAGCTCTTGAAATTAATACTTCAGTCTTTTCACTATAATTCACAATATCCACTTTTTCATTGTTTAATTCCCGAACGATTCCCTGGATCCGGCTCCCGCGCATTCCAACACACGCACCAACTGCATCAATCCGGCGGTCATGGGAATATACTATTATCTTTGAACGTACACCTGGGTATCGTGAAATGGATTGTATCTCGATCAGTCCGTCTTCTATTTCCGGGACTTCCATTTCAAACAATTTATATAAAAAGTGATTGTCACTCCGTGAAACAACTATGTCCGGTCCTTTCGGAGTATTTTCAACTGATTTAATTACAGCTCTGACTGTGTCTTTTCGCCGATAATTCTCTGAAGGTATCTGTTCCTTCTTTGGCAGACGAAGTTCCGCAAAACCAATGTTCAGAAAAAGGTTATCCCGTTGAATTTGACGAATTTCACCAATCACTATTTCCCCGATACGGTTCGCATAATCTTCATAAATATATTGTCTTTCGATATCCTGAATTCGTTGAGAAAAAAATTGTTTTGCGTGAGCAATCATTCTCCGTCCGAAGACGCTGGGATCTATAACTTCAACAAAGGGATCTCCAGGGGAAATTTCTTCCAGGTCCGGTTCTTTTAATAAGGCATCTTCAACCGTGATCTGATGTAATGGATCTTCTACAACTTTTACGACAGTTTTTTCAGCGTATATTTCAATTTCTCCTTTGTCAATATTGACTATGACGCTATAGTTTGATGCATCACCGTGCGTTCGTTCAATTATGTAAAGAAATAACTGCTCAAGAATAGTTCCCAGTTCCGAACGTTCCACATTTTTATCACGCGCAAGGTCTGAAAATATTTCTATTAAATCTCTATTAATCAAGATTCCTCCAAAGGGTTTTGTACGTAGCCATTATCCTTATTTTCATGCTTTTTCAATCACGCATTTTTTCTTCTAGATACAAAAAGTGGGCATTTCACCCACTTTTCACGCAAAAACTTATCACCTTCCAACTGGTTTTACAAGGTGTTTAATTCCTCTTTATTTTCGTGTTAGGAACCCGGACAGTTCCTCTGCCTTTTTCTTATTACCAGAAGAAATATTTTCCAGGTTTAAGATCTTTTGAACAATCTCCATTGCCATTTCTTCTGTACCCCTGTCTATGTACAATTCAGCCAAAGCCAACTCCAATGAATGTTGATTATGTGGAATGGAACTGAATGTCACTGCCAGTTCTAAATGCTCTTCTTCTTTATCCTGATTTGATTCCCTCTTATAAATACTTGATAACATAAAATGACCGCTTGATAAGAGAATATTTTCTGAAGTACTGTTGATAAATTGCTCTAAGTGGGTTTTTGCATTACCATAGTCACCTTTATTAAAATATATCGATCCAAGATAATAGTTGCTGGTTTTTCCGCTTTGTGTGCTGCCATGTTCCTCTGTGAGAACTTCAAACTGAAACTGGGCATTTTCAATATCGCCCGTGTCCAGTGAAACCAGAGCGTTCCCAAATAAAATATCTGCAGGTTTTTGCTGGGACCCCTGTCTGTTGAATAGAAAAACAATGATAACAGTCAATGCAATTATTCCAATCCCTCCACGGAAGATCATTGATTTATGTTCATTATATTTTTCGAAGACCGTGTTGACTGTTTCCAGGAGCGGGTCTTTTTTCATCTCTTTCTTTGTAAATTTTGCTTGCGGCTTTAGCATTTTTCTTCCTTTTTTTTTATGATTTATTCTCTGTGCCCTTGACAGGGATCGAACCTGTATCTAATCCTTAGGAGGGACTTGTTCTATCCATTGAACTACAAGGGCTTAAAGACAGCAAAATTACTTCAAAAATGAAGTGGTGCCAAACGGGAAAGTACCAAAAATTAATACCTTTTCTCAATAGTGAGATCCCTCGTCATCAATTCCTTCACTTCCTGCTGGGCATTTTTTCCACGATAAAGCACGTTGTACACTGCCGTTGAAATTGGCATGGAAATAGTATGTTTCTTTTGCAGCTGGTACACTGACTCGGTTGTTTTTACCCCTTCTGCAACCATTTCCATTCCATCAAGTATCTTTTCCAATGTTTGCCCTTTCCCAATTTCTTCACCAACATATCTGTTCCGACTGTGTTTGCTCAAACAGGTAACGATCAAATCTCCAACCCCGCTTAAACCTGAAAACGTATCCGGATCTGCTCCCATCTTTTCCCCCAGCCTTGTAATCTCTGTTATCCCTCTTGTAATAAGAGCTGCCTTTGTATTGTCTCCATATCCAATGCCGTCAATAATGCCGGTGGCTATTGCGATGACATTTTTCACAGAACCGCCCAACTCCACACCCAAAATATCCGAATTTGTATATATACGCAGGTTTTCACTGGAAAATACCTGCTGAATAAAAGCAGTATTACCATCTGATGGACCAGCAGAAACTAAAGTAGTCGGCATACCAAGTGCCACTTCTTCAGCATGGCTGGGGCCATAGAGTGACACAATGTTCTGTGGATCAAAATCTCCTTCATCTACAATAACCTGGCTCATGGTCATTAAGGAAGAATTTTCTATCCCTTTTGACAGATTCACGATTATTATTTCACTGGAACTCAACGATTTTATTTGACTGATGAGTTTTCGTACAGTCTGGGAAGGAATTGCGATGATAATTATTTGAGCATCAGAGAGTGCTTCTTTTATATCAGTAGTAAATTGAATTGATTCAGAAAACTGTAACCCTGATATATGCGGATGTTTTCTTGTGGAGTTTAATCGATCAATCTCTTCAGGGAATTTACTCCAGGCAGTTACAGAGTGCCCCATCTGGTCAAGATAATGGGCTATCGTTCCACCCCATGCACCACAACCAAAAATTGTGACGGGTAAAAAACTATTCATTGAATTGGCAACAGGTAGTTCTCTTTTTCAGGAGGAATATAAATGATCAATCACCTCAGCATAGTTTTTTTCAACCACTTTTCTTTTTACGGACAATTTAGGTGTGATTTCACCGCTTTCAATCGTCCATTCAGATTTCAGAAGTGCAAACTTTTTCACCCGTTCATATCTTGAAAATGATTCCATCGCATTCTGAACTTCCTGGTCAAATAATTCCAAAACGGATGAATGACTGCACAGCACCTTTCGATCATCGTTCGGAACATTATTTTTCTCTGCCCAGGCATTTAAAAACTCAAAGGAAGGTACAATAAGTGCTGAAATAAATTTTCGGCGATCTCCAATGACCAGGCATTGTTCGATATACTTTGATAAACATAAAGATAATTCAAGCGGAGTTGGGGCAATATTTTTTCCTCCTGAAGTTACCAGTAAACTTTTCTTCCTGTCTGTTATCTGTAAATAACCGTCTTCATCATCAAAATTTCCAATGTCCCCTGTTTTGAACCAGCCGTCATCACCTAAAACTTCCTGAGTGGCTTCAGGGTTATTATAATACCCCTTCATAACATTATCACCACGACACAGTATTTCTCCATCTTCTGCTATTTTCACCTCCACTCCTTCAAGAGGTTTTCCAACTGTTCCAAATTTGAATAATTCCTCTCGGTTGCACGTAATGACCGGACTGGTTTCTGTTAATCCATACCCCTCCAGAATGGGAATATTTGCAGAAGCGAAAAATTTTCCCACTTCAGGAGAGAGCGGTGCGCCTCCTGATATAAAACACCGTAACCTACCTCCAACCTTTTCCTTAAGTTTGGAAAATACCAATTTATCAGCAATTTTAAATTTGATGCCCAATAAACCTGAAGGATTTTGTCCACGGGTTAAGTATTGAGCGGCTTTTTGACCTACATCGATTCCCCACCAAAATATTTTTTGCCGAAGAGGAGGATCACCGCTTACTTTATCAAGTACTTTTGCATGAATTTTCTCATAAAGCCTTGGTACGGCAATGACAACGGTTGGCTTCACTTCCATCATATTATCAGCAACTGTATCTACACCTTCAGCGTAATACGTAGTCCCTCCCTTTGAAAAACCTGTATAATGACCGGACATTCTTTCAAATGAATGGCTTAACGGAAGGAAGGATAAATACACGTCTGACTCCTTCACTTCAACGGCCAAAGATGTTGCTTTGATATTTGAAACCAGGTTTTTATGAGTGAGCATAACCCCTTTTGGATCTCCAGTAGTACCGCTTGTATAAATAATCGTCAACAAATCTTCAGGCCTTGCAGTTTTTGCTGACTCGTCTACATTGAATCCATTTTCGGAAATATATCCATCCCCTTGTTCTAATATTTCTGAAAAACTGAAAATATTTGAAGAAGGACCGGACTGGTCATCCATGGCAATAATTCCTTTTAATCCATCGCTTTCATTGATAATGCTTAATATTTTATCCGTTTGTTCTTTATTCTCTGTGATAACATATACAGTATCAGAATCATCAAGAATATATTTAATCTGGGAAGGAATAAGGGTTGGGTATACAGTAACAGATACTGCGCCTAAACAGGCAATGGCATAATCACTGATCGCCCATCTGGGGCAATTTGTAGATTGAATTGCTACTTTATCTCCTGCTTGAATACCAAGGCTGGATAATCCAGCTGCAAACCGCTCCACAAGTATTTTTACCTCACTGTATGTTAATTCTTTCCATGCTCCATCAATTTTTTCATAGCATGAGGCTTTATCCGAAAAAGACCCGGTTGACTGCAGAAACATTTCCGATATTGTATTAAATGACATAATTCACTCCAAACTTGGAATTTAACAGGGTCAAATATATTGACAATAATTTTTCCGTACCTCTAATTTCTTTAGTAATATCACCGGCATAACAGCCGGGGTGGCGGAACTGGTAGACGCGCTGGTCTCAAACACCAGTGGGAGCAATCCCGTGTCGGTTCGATCCCGACCCTCGGCACAATAAAAAAGGGCAATAAACAATTGCCCTTTTTTATCACTAGAGAATAAATGAGTTTTATTTTAGCAGCACCATTTTCCTGGTCTGCACAAATTCACCAGCACGAATCTGGTAGAGGTATACTCCTGCACTTACAGGCTTGCCAAAGAAATCAGTAGCATCCCATTGTACTGACCTGTAGCCTGCTTCCTGGGTGGTATTCACCAGCTGTGTTATTTCCCTTCCCATCAAGTTGTATATGGTAAGTGTAATCTGTGCCTGTTCTGGGAGGTCATATTGGAGGTTTGTGCTTGGGTTAAACGGATTGGGATAGGCCGGATGCAGGGCAAATGACCCGGGAAGATTGGCTAGCTCATCATTGGAAGTCAATGCGCTGTAGGCCACGGTTAATGTGAACCGGCTCTCTCCTACCTGCGGATAAATATTTACACCCCCAGAGCCATAGGCAGGAAAACTGCCCTTCG
>CAJWIT010000021.1 GCA_913041945.1 uncultured Fidelibacterota bacterium | reverse complement strand
AGGTCTTCCTATTTCCAAAAAAATTGGATTACTGGATATACCAAATAGTGCTCCTCACAAACTACATAAAAAGCCTATGCCTTTAATCGGTGGTTTTGTTCTCATTGTCACGCTTACGCTCATAATGTATATTTTCCAATTAAATCAATATAATGAGTTGGTATCCGTACTCATTTCCGGTTGGGTGATTTTTTTATTTGGCCTACTGGATGATTTCAGAAACCTTACGGTTATAACCAAACTATTTGGACAACTATGTGCTTCTGTTTTGCTTGTGTATCATGGAGTACAGATTCGATTCTTTTCTTCGCCGGAATTTTTTTTACACACAGGGACTAACTTCGATTTATGGTTGAATGTTATTATTACGATATGCTGGCTTTTAGTCATGACAAATGCATTTAATTTTGTTGACAGTATGGATGGACTTGCTATTGGTCTGGTTTCTGTATCAGTTATATTCTTTTTTATCATTACGTCAGTATCTTCTCATATTCTTCTCCCCCAATTCTGTGCTGCAATTTTTGGAATTGCTTTAGGCCTTTATTTATTTAATTCCTATCCAGCAAAGCTCTTTCTTGGTGATTCTGGGGCACAGACTATTGGTTTTGTTCTTGGTGCGGTTGCAATTCTATATAATCCAACCATTGGCAATCAATCATCATCCTGGTTTGTTCCAATACTTCTGTTTGCAGTACCGCTTTTTGATTTAGGTTTTGTAATTGTTATAAGAATAAGGAAAGGTAAACCGTTAACAAGCTCATCAAATGACCACACCTATCATCAATTAGTCGCTTTGGGATTTCAAAAGGAGCGATCTATACTGCTGATACATTGTATATCGTTAGTTTTGTGTTGCATAGGTTATCTATGTTTAAAATTATCAGTGATCATTGCCAATATAATTTTTGTTTTAGTCCTTTTAGGATTTGTTGGACTATATTTTATTTTAGGTGAAAAATATTTTACTATGGATTACAGATCAAAAGATGTCTGAATATTATCTCGAATTTGAAAAACCAATCCAAGAGATTGACAAAGAGATTCTTGAGCTTCGTTCTGTTGATAATCCTTCCCAGGATATAAAGGATAAGATTGTCAAACGTGAATCGAAGCGTATTGATCTTATGAAAAAGATATTTTCGGATCTTAATCGATGGCAGAAAGTACAGGTTGCCCGCCATCCGGATCGCCCATATACCCTGGATTATATTCATAACTGGACGGATGATTTTTTTGAGCTACATGGGGATAGATATTTTGGGGATGATCCATCACTTGTGACCGGATTGGGCACAATGAATGGCCAAACGATTATGTTTATGGGTCAACAGAAGGGTCGCAACACCAATGAAAACCTGTACCGAAATTTCGGTATGATGCGCCCGGAAGGATATCGTAAAGCTCTCAGGGTGATGAAGTTGGCAGAAAAATTTAATGTTCCTGTTATTTCACTTCTTGATACTCCAGGAGCCTATCCTGGTTTTGGAGCAGAAGAAAGGGGGCAAGGAGAAGCGATTGCGAGAAACCTATTGGAAATGTCGAAATTGAAAGTTCCAATAATAGCAGTAGTAATCGGAGAAGGCGCAAGTGGCGGAGCACTTGGAATCGGTATTTGTGACCGTATGCTCATGCTGGAGAATACATGGTTTTCAGTGATCAGCCCTGAAGGATGTGCATCCATTTTATGGAGAGATGCTTCAGAAGCACCCCGCGCTGCTGAATCACTCCAATTAACAGCAGAAGATCTGAAAAAAATGGGAATTTGTGACAAAATTATTCAGGAGCCGCCAGGCGGTGCACATAGGAACTTGGAAGACGCGGCTTCCATTCTTAAAGAAGTAATTATAGAAGAATTAAACGCATTAAGTGAGATTCCACCCGACAAATTTTTAGATCGAAGACTCAATAAATATGATCAATTGGGAGTATTTTCTGATTCATAATACCATTGTGATACACCCAAAATAAGCGGGGTTCACATTCCATCAAATAGACGGAGTCAATCTGATGGAATGTGAAAATATATACGTTAATTATACCCGTGAAATTTACGGTTATCTACGATTTCAGCCTCTTCTGTTTTTGCGTTTAACCAATCCCCATATGCAGCATTTCTTTTTTGCCTTTGCAGTGTTGTTCGCAGGCCATCTTTTTGTACTACATAAGTTGTTGAGTCAAACTCCTGAACTTCTAAGACTTTCATAAGTGTATATCCCCGGGAAGTTTTTATAGGACCAAGCAATTCACCGGCCTGTGCATTCAGCAATGCACCATTGATAAAATTACCCCTGCCTATAGAAGTGAAACCCCTGCTCAACGTTTTTTTGTCCTTTTCCGCGTGTTCAAGATTTTCATTCCAGGCTATAAGAGAATCGAAGGGAGCCCCGTCATCGACCTGTTTTCGAAATTCACCAGAAAGAATTTCAGTTTCATCTGTAGTTCGTTCCCGCGTCATTTGTGACTTGATTGCATCTTTCACGTCTTCAAATGGTTTTGAACCTGGTGCTAATACAGAATCAACTGTAAATACTGCGAAAAAATTATCATTCTCAATAGGATCTGAAACCTCACCAATGGTTGCATTAAAAATAAATTGAAGGGCGCTGGGCATCATTCCCACTCTTAAAATAAAAACAGATTTTTCACTCACATTTTTCATTTCTGTAAGTTTAACCTGATGACTGTCAAGTGCGGTATTAAAACCAAAATCTTTTCCATCGTAACTGAATAATCGGGATTCCCCTCGATATAAGTCCAGGGTTCTGGGTGTGATGTCAATTTTCAGAAGGATATGAGAAGCAAGAACCTGCTCTTTATCCTTTTCTGTTTTCTTATCAATAACGCTAATGATATGATACCCGAAGCTTGAGAGTACAGGCCCAACCAGTTCACCTTTTTTGGCATTGAAAGCTGCTTCCTCGAAAGCAGGTACCATTTGTCCTTTTCCAAACCATCCAAGACTACCCCCCTTACTTGAATCTTGGGTTACGGTATTACTTGGGTCTTCCGTGTATTCATTTGCAAGGGCGGCGAAATCTTCACCATTTTGTAACCGTTCCATCAGTTCGTTTGCAAAATCCAGGACGTCGGTCGTGTCAGCTGTAGAGGGATCTTTCTTCCATGAAGCTAATCGAATATTCCTGTTTTCTGTACGTTGATAATCATCAATATTCTCATTATAGTATACCAGGATTTCTTCTTCGGCAGGCTCCAAAAGTGTTTTATCAATAATTCGATCAGTTACATGAATTATGTCAATAGTATAATTAATATTCCGGTTGATAAACTCTCTTTTTATTTCATCCTCAGTTACGGTTGCTGACGCAAAAATAAGCTGTTGCAGTTTGTAACTTGGAATAAAGGTATTTTTCATCCACTGCTCAATGCTGAACCACTCATCTCCTTCAGGATTATTAATTGCTTCTTCATATTTTACAGGATCAAATTGCCCATTTGTCTGGAAGTTCGGGCTGCTTTTTAAAAAGGAGGGGGGATTATTTTTTAGATGGTACAGTACTTCTTCGTCAGAGGCGGTTATACCCATTTCTTCAATTGTCTGACTTACAATGATTTCTCTTATAAGGTCGTTCCACACCTGGGACCGCGCCTGGGAAAGCTGTTGGTCAGTGATAGGTTGCCCGCTGGCACGAATCTGGTCAATGCGACTGCCTACATTCCTTGAAAATAATACCGGGTCGATCTTTTCACCATTGACTATGCCAATGGCCGTGGAGGGATTTACCCGGCCAAAAATTTGATCAATTATATTTGCACCACCTACAAGTCCGCCTACGGTCATGCTCAGTAGGAAGAGCGCAAGCAATGCCCAGAGTACAACGTGCATTCTTGTACGCATGGATGTCATTAAACCCATAAAAATCCTCTAATAATTATACAATAAAACGGTTGCGAATTTACCTATTCAATTATTTTAACGCAATGAACAAGATCAATCATGATTCAATCTAAATTATTTTCTAATTTAAACCTATATTTATGTTACAACTTTTCACAATATGAGCGCTATAATTTCTACTGAAAAGGTTGGGAGATTCATTTTCTTTCAATTAATCCTTCTCATAGTTTTGCCTGCCAGGGAACTCACCCTGGATGCCATATTTAAGGAAGACCAATTTAAGAGAGCATCTTTAGGCAGGTTTAAATGGGTGCCTGAAACTGACAGTTATGCTTTCTTTTCTGATGACAGCATAACCGGAGGGAAATCCCTGTTCCAGGTTGACCTGGTAACAGGAGATACCACCCGTTTGGTTTCATCGGAGAATTTTATCACACATGAGGATACGCTTCATATCACAGGTTTTCGGTTCAGCCCTGATGGAGACAATCTGCTCCTGCTCACACAACGGAAGAAGCAATGGCGTCATTCTTTCTTCGGTGTTTATTATAACTATTCTATTTCACAAAATCAGCTGACGCCCATCGCAAAGGGAGAGCATTTGAGGAATATCAAATATGCCCCTGACAGCAAAAAAATCGCCTACGTGAAAGAAGACAACAACCTGTACATTATTGATATTCTCCAACGTAAGGAAAAAAAACTCACCCGGGATGGATCTGAAACGATCTTAAATGGATATCGGGGCTGGCTCTATGAAGAAGAATTTGGATCCTTTGACGGATACCGCTGGTCGCCTGACAGCAAAAATATCCTATTTTTCAGGGAAGACCAGTCACATGTAAAACAATTTACCTACCTGGATGAGAAGGGATTGTACCCGGAGGTGAAACAGGTGTACTACCCGAAAGCGGGGGAGGAGAACCCAATGGTAAAAACAGGAGTGATCAGCGTCAGGGGAGGGAGGACCAGTTGGCTGAATTTTGAAGAATATGAGGATATATATTTTCCAAAGGCAGGATGGTTTGAGGATGAAGCAGTGGTTGCCCGGCTGAATCGGAAACAGAACCACCTGGAGTGGATAAAATTTAATAGTAAATACAGGCAGAGGATGCTCATCATTGAAGATATAGACTCAGCCTGGGTGGATGTGCACGAAAATCCCCTGTTTTTGACGGATGGTTCTTTTCTTTTTACTTCGGAGAGATCTGGCTATCGCCATATTTTTTATGCAGAAAGTGATGGAAGTATCATCAGCCAGGTGACAGAGGGAGAATGGGAAGTAAAGCGACTGGTTGATGTAGACGAGGAATTGGGGAAAATATATTTTACTGCCAACAGGGAATCCATTCTTGAACAGCATTTTTACTCCGTAAATCCTGATGGGAGCGGGCTCCTTCAGCTTACATCCGGGCCCGGCTGGCACTCCCCGCAGCTATCACCCACAAAGGCATATTTTATTGATTCATATTCCAGTTCAAAAACCCCCCGGAAGATACTGTTAAAAACAATCCAGGGTGAGACAATCCGTGTTATGCAGGAAACAGATATGGAGCCTTATCTTGAATATGAATTTACCTATCCTGAATTTTTCGATTTTGCCACGGCTGACGGGGTCACCCTGAAAGGCATGATAACTTTACCATGGAATTTTGATGAGGAGAAAAAATACCCAATCATTATTAATGGCTACGGGTTGGCCGGCTCCCAGATGGCAGCTGACCGGTGGGGAGGAAGAAATTATCTCTGGCACCAGTACATGGCACAAAATGGACACATCATTGTGAGCATCAATAACCGCCAGACCGGCGGAAGGGGAAAGGCATTTAAAAACCTTGGATATAGAGATCTTGGCAAATGGCTGATCAATGACCATATAGAGGCAGTAAACTATTTAGGAAAATTCCCATATGCAGATACCAGCAGGGTTGGAGTGTGGGGCTGGAGCGGAGGGGGATATTTTACCGCCCTGGCGCTTACAAAAGGAGCAGATTATTTTACCACAGGGGTTTCCGTTGCGCCGGTTACGGACTGGCGATTGTACGACACTGCCTATACGGAGCGGTACATGGGCCTTTTAAGTGAAAACGAGGCAGGATACGATACTGCCTCTGTGTTAACCTACGTTGATCAATTCAAGGGAAAGCTCCTCCTGGTTCATGGAACCGGAGATGATAATGTCCACGCCCAGAACAGCCTCTGGCTCATGGATAAATTCATTGAATCCGGAAAGCAGGTGGATATGTTATTTTATCCTTCCAGGAGCCATGGGATATACGGCGGCAACGCTACCTATCATCTCTACAGCCGTATGGCTGAGTACTTTTTTGAGAATTTGTGACCTGCATCACACCTCCAAGTACTCAATTGATTGTTTGCTATTAATTGTGTACTATTTCATTATATAATCAGTTAGTATAGCTTTATTAACACTAAAATGAGGGGATTCATTTCAATCATTCCACGTCATCCGGCGATGCTTTTATTCATGAAATTTGTTTCGCAGAGAATAAAATATATTATAACAGTTAGTTTGATCTCTTTTGGATGGGGGCAGGTCTATGATTACAGCGCAACTCCCCATGGGTCGGACGGGTACAACATTGCAAATTTTCGTATCTACGTCCCTGAGGCTGTGGATACCGTTTATGGCATCTACACCTCACTGACTCATTTAGGCGGTGATTCCAGGGCAATTGTGAACGATACAGATATGCGTGCGCTTTGTACTGAATCCCAATTTGCACTGATGGGGGCTCAGGTGGATAATATGCATATGGAAACGGGAGTTGGGGATGCTCTATTAGATGCCCAGTCTGATTTTGCCCAGCAGAGCGGACATCCTGAAATAGAATTTTCCCCGCTTTATTTTGAAGGATATTCCTGGGGCGGGCAATGGTCATATCATTTTACAGTCTGGCGCCCTGACCTTGTTATAGGATTTGTGACCATGAAAGGGGGATATCATGACACCACTGACGCAGGGCTGGCAGTTAATGTCCCTGGATATATGTTTATAGGTGAAAATGATCTTGATTACCGCATTACAAATCTCACCGGTATCTTTTTAGACCATCGCCCTTTAGATGCCCTGTGGACCCTGGCCATGGAACAGGGAGCAGGCCACACCCGGATCACCGACCGCACCCTCCTTGATACATATTTTCATCACGTCATTTCTCTTCGGGTGCCGGATGAAATTTCCATTAATGAGCCCGTTGCCCTGCTTCCCGTTTCTGAATCCATTGGCTGGCTGGGAGATCGATCAACATACATTATCGGCAGTTATGAATGTTATAATCTTGGCGAAGATACTGCTTCCTGGTCTCCTTCACGTGAGACGGCTTTTCACTGGCAGGGTTTTGTTTCTGAGAATACGGTCACTGATACCATGGCCTGTTCATCAGATGAAATAGACCTGACACTGGCGTACACCGACGGCTGGAATTTAATCGGTTTACCCGTTGTTGCTGAAAATGGGAATTACCTGGCTTTATTTCCTGAAGCGGTGGAGAACACCCTGTATTCATTTGATGGTGGAAGTTATGTGAACACTGTTGAATTAAGTCCAGGGGTTGGATACTGGCTGAGGTTTAACAATCCAGGATCTGAAATTGTTTCAGGAACAGTCATCAATGCAATGACTCTCACCCTTCAAGAGGGCTGGAACCTGGTTTCCGGCATAACGTACCCTGTGGAGATAGAAACTATCTCAGATCCGGAAGGATTGATTATTTCTGGAACGATATACGGTTTTGATGGAAGCTATGTTCCGGCGGAGGTGCTTGAACCAGGGAAGGGATATTGGCTCCGGAGCAGCGGTGATGGGGAAATCACCCTGTTCACCGCCCAGTAAGAATCTAATTTTTAAAGGGCAGGAGTTTTTTACAGGTGTTTTCCGTTCTCTTTGGAATCCGTTCAATAAAACTCCTAAATTCGATTATATTTTTTGGGGCCGTAGCTCAGTTGGGAGAGCGCAGCGTTCGCAATGCTGAGGTCGAGGGTTCGACCCCCTTCGGCTCCACAATATCACGGGAATATTGGTCGTGCTGGATGGGGAGGTAGCGGTGCCCTGTAACCTGCAATCCGCTCTAGCAGGGTTAAAGACATGGTGAGATGTTTTCTGCGTTGATTCAGCAGAATAAGTGGTGTTGAAATTTCAATCCATTGCAATGGTGCTACTGTGAACCCCGTCAGGCCCGGAAGGGAGCAGCGGTAATCAGCTGGCATCATGTGCCGGTGGATCATGGAATGGAGCTAACTGTCCTGTCTGGATTGACTGCAAGAGATAACGAATCATGGCGCACGGCCATTTTTTAGGATTTTATAGATTTATTCACACCCCGAAATTCTTTTTCCGTTGTAGTTTACGCATTGATTTTTTATGAAATTTTAATGAATATCACCTGATGGCATACCAAGTTTTATCGCTGAAGTGGCGTCCCCAGACATTTAAAGAGGTTGTTGGCCAGGAGCATGTAACTCATACATTAAACAATGCGTTCAAGAAGGACCGCGTTGCCCAGGCCTACCTGTTTACAGGTCCAAGAGGGGTGGGAAAAACAACTACAGCGCGTTTAGTTTCCAAAGCCCTGAACTGCCTGAAGACCCCGGGTGATTTCTGTAACAGCTGTTCAAATTGCATGGAGATCACCGATGGCCGGAACATGGATGTCCTAGAAATTGACGGTGCTTCAAACCGGGGAATTGATGAAATCCGTAACATTCGGGAAATGATTCAGTATACACCCATGAACGCCCAATACAAAATTTTCATTATTGATGAGGTCCACATGCTCACGACCCAGGCGTTTAATGCCCTGCTCCGCACCCTGGAGGAGCCTCCAAAGCATGGGAAGTTTGTCCTGGCAACTACAGATATTCAAAAAGTTCCTGCTACAATTATTTCCCGGTGCCAGCGGTTTGATTTTAACAGGATCACTTCCTCAAATATCATAGATCACGTTGGAACTATTTTAGATGCTGAAAACGTATCTATTGATGATGAATCTGTGAAAGCCCTTGCCGCCAAAGCCGATGGAAGTATGCGGGACGCCCTGAGCATTCTTGACCAGCTTATTGCATATTGCGGTGATAAAATTACCTTTGATGACTCCACAGTTGTCATGGGATTAATTCCCCATGACACCTTTTTCAATATAACCAAGGCATTGAAGACGAAAGATGCACAATCGATTGTTCAGCTTCTCCATGAAACAAGGATGCTTGGAATATCAGCTGGAGAGATGGCCATTGGGTTCAATAAACATATTCGAAACCTGTTGCTGGCTTCTGTACCGGGTGCTTTAGATATTTATGACTTGAACCTGGAATTAAAAGAGCGCTATGAACTTGTTTCCAAAGAATGGGACCGGAGAGATCTTTTAAGGATTGCTGGAATTTTGACAGATATGGAAGCAAAAATTCATCGGGCAGCTCAACCGTATATTCTCCTGGAAATGATGTGTTTGAAACTCCTTGAAATGGATTCCACAGTATCATTGGAAAACCTGTTAAAGGAATTGAAACCCTCCAGCCAATCTGGAGCAAATGATACTTCGGCGGTTTCACAGCCATCCGTACCGTATGAAAAAGACCCGCAGGAATCCGTGCCTGTCCATGAGGTTCAAGAGAAAACAGAGGATAAAAACCCACCGGAAGAATTGACTGCAGCCCCGGAAGTAGAGGTGAAGTCCCAGAAAGAGGAAGTGGGCAATAAACCAGATCCAGAAAGCGGCAATTCAATAAGCCTGGAGAAGGTTCAATCGGCCTGGGGTGGGATCATCAAGGAAGTATCAGCAAGCCGCCCATCCATTGGAACGATTCTGGATCATTGTGTGGTAAACAAAGTACATGGAAAAGTATTGGAAGTTATCATGACAGGCCAGCCAAAGTTTAATTTAAACCTCTTGGAGAAAAATAAAAAATTGATAGAAGTTCAGGTTGAAAAATCTATTGAAAAATCGGTTATTCTCAGATTTAAAATTGATGAAAAAGGAGAAAGTATTTCCACCGATAGTACTAAAAATACTGAAGAAAAAAATGAGAATAATGCCCCAAAAAAAGACCCGACTTTATTACAGATAATCGAACGGTTCGATGGGGAAATAATAACGTAGGAGTAAGAAATGTTTAATAAAGGCAATATGACCGGAATGCTGAAACAGGCCCGGGACATTCAGAAAAAAATTGAAGATGTCCAATCAGAGCTGGAAGACCTGGTGGTTGAAGCAGACTCAGGCGGCGGTATGGTTAAAGTAGTTTCCAACGGAAAGCAGGAGATTTTAGACTTAACAATTGATCCAGAAGCCCTGAAAGAAGAGAAAGAACTGCTTGAAGACTTGATTATTTCCGCTGTAAATAAAGCTCTCACTCAGTCACAGGAAGAGAGTCAAAACAGAATGAATGCCGTTACGGGAAATATGCTGGGCGGAATGAAAATTCCTGGAATGTAGAATGGAATCATATCCACAAAGCGTTGAACGCCTGATCAGTGAATTTGCAAAATTTCCAGGTATTGGAAAGAAAACGGCTCAGCGCATGGCATTTCATATCCTGATGTCCAACAGTGAACATTCTGCTCATCTGGCACAGGCGGTTATGGACGTCAAGACGAAGATTTTGTTATGTTCTTCCTGCGGCGGGATCACTGAGGATGATCCCTGTCATATCTGCTCCGATCCAAAACGGGACAAAAATCTGATTTGTATTGTTGAAGATCCAGCGGACATTTATGCTTTTGAACGAATGGGTATTTTCAGGGGTTTGTACCATGTCCTTGGCGGGGTTATTTCTCCCCTGGATGGAATCGGCCCAGACAGTTTAACTATCGATCGGCTTTTAACACGTATTCAAGAAGGTATGGAAATAATTCTTGCCACGAATGCCAGCATTGAAGGCGATACCACTGCACTTTATCTTGGAAAAATATTGAACGAAAAAGGAGTGGAAGTGACCCGGCTTGCCAGGGGGCTTCCAGTTGGTGGAGAACTTGAGTACGTCGATGAGGCCACCCTCCAGAGGGCAATAGAAGGGAGGACACAATTATAGTCAACCTTCCCAATCTTCTCACATTTTTCAGGATTGTCCTGACACCATTTTTTATTATCTGCCTTTTCTACGAGCATCCTTATTCTAATTTATGGGCATTATCTATATTTATTGTGGCTTCCATTACAGATGCCTATGATGGATACTTTGCCCGGAAATATAATCTGGTAACTGCACAGGGTCGTTTTTTAGATCCTCTGGCGGATAAAATCCTGGTCTCATCTGCTTTCATTTCATTTGCAGTTTTGGGTGTAGTGGAATACTGGATGGTTTCCCTGATTATTTTCAGAGATCTTTTTGTCACTGGATTGCGGATGGTTATGGAAAAAAATGGGTTTACAATGCTCACGAGTAATATTGCGAAAGCAAAAACAGCCATTCAGATCACTATAATAATTTTTATCCTGCTTTTTATTGGATTGAAGGGAATTCCTTTTGAATGGTTGAGATTTGAATGGTTGGCAATCCTGTTTGGAATTATCAAAGAATTCCATGTTATCTACTATTTGACTTTGGTTGTAACTGTATTTACCATCTGGACAGGAATTTCATATTTGTATAATAACCGTTCTGCTATTCGCCAGTTCACGTCCTGAACCATTTCTGTGAACAAAGAACAATTGTCCGACTGGATTGCCACGTGTTGTAAGGTCGGTACGCTTCCAATTGCACCTGGAACCTGGGGAAGCCTGGCTGCAGTATCTGTTTGGTTTTGGGTGATTAATTATATTACACCAATATATTTCATTCTCTTAACTGTCATAATATTTACAGTTGGTGTATTTACCTCAACTATCATAGAAAGGGTATCCGATGCGCCTGATCCTTCCAGAATTGTTATAGATGAGTGGGCAGGTCAGTGGATAGCATTATTCTTTGTACCACAGTCTATCTTGTATGGGGCCGCTGCGTTTATTTTGTTTCGCATTTTTGATATTTGGAAACCCTTATTTATTCGTCGTCTGGATAGGTATCCTGGCGGGTGGGGCATTATGATTGATGATGCGGCAGCTGGGTTTGCAGCACTGGCTTGTGTTCAACTATTCATAAGATTTGTATGAAAGCTGCCCTTATAACTATCGGAAACGAATTGCTTTCCGGTTTTACAGTGAATACCAATGCGGCGTGGATAGGACAGGAAATGGGGAATATCGGCATTGAATTAAGAGTGCAGCACACAATCGGTGATGATAAAGAACACATTATTACTGCATTGGAAGATGTATCAAAAGATATGTCAGTCGTCGTTGTAACAGGTGGTCTTGGACCCACTCATGATGATGTGACACCCTCTGCCTTTTATTCTTATTTTGAGGACAAACCAGTTTTTGATGAGCAGTATTGGAAGGAATTAACGGAACGATTTTCTAGGATAAATTATTCTATTCCAGATTTGAATCGGAACCAGGCGATGAAACCTGAGAAAGGTGAAGTCATTCAAAATATGTTAGGATCCGCAAGGGGATTACAATTCAAAAAAGGCAGCTGCCATTATTTTGCTCTGCCAGGTGTTCCAAAAGAAATGAAAGCTATGATGATGAGTACTGTTTTACCGTTCTTGAAAAGCCTGGAAGAAAAGCCAATTTCTGTTCGAACAATACGAACCACCGGCATCCCGGAATCGGCCCTGGCAGAAAAGATCAATAAAAAAATTATTAGTCATAATTTTCCATGTTCAGTTGCCTTTTTGCCAAAATTAACCGGAGTGGACATTCGTCTTTTCGGCCAGGATGCTCAAAACATACGGGACATGGAAGAGATCCTCACACCTGTGATTGAGAAATATGTTTATGGATACGATGATGTGTCACTGGAGGAAGTTGTGGGAAATCGATTGAGAGAACTGGGGTTGACTCTTGCTACAGCCGAATCGTGCACAGGAGGTTTGCTTGGTCACAGAATCACAAGCGTTTCAGGCAGTTCCGATTATTATCTTGGGGGAGTTGTTTCATACAACAACGAGGCAAAGATGGAACTTTTGGGTGTGAAAAAGCAGACGCTGGAAAAATTTGGAGCAGTGAGTGAAGAAACTGTGAGAGAAATGGCCCAGGGTGTACGATCCCTGTTTAAATCTGATCTGGGGATTTCCATTTCAGGGATTGCCGGCCCCACGGGAGGTACTCCTGAAAAACCGGTTGGCCTTATCTATATCGGGCTGAGCTCTGGGAAAGAAGTTGCCGTAAAGAAATTTAATTTTTTTCGTGACAGGGATTCTAATAAACGAATCAGTAGTCAAGTAGCATTGAATATGATTAGACTTGCACTGAAAAATGAGTGAAAGATTACTCCGGACCTTCATTTCAGTTACTGTTCCAAATGAGATTATTCCCCTCAGGGACATGTTGAAAACAACCGTAAAATCCCAGAAAAAGAATGTTCGATGGGTTATAACGGGCCAAATTCACCTTACCTTGAAATTCCTTGGATTTGCCCCTCCTGATATCATCGATGAATTGAATTCTACTATTGCAAAAACTGTTTCTCAATACAGCAGGATGGATTTGACTGTAACGGGAACAGGGTGTTTTCCGGTTCCAACCAGGCCCCGGGTGCTCTGGCTGGGAATGACAGGTCAAACTGAAACATTAACTTCATTAGTTTCTGACCTGAATACTGCCCTGGAACCCCTTGGTTTTCCAGCTGAAGAGCAGAAATCTGTACCGCATATTACACTTGCCCGTATAAAGTATCCACCCAAGCATACTCCTGATATATCTGCATTTCTACAAACGACCTTTGATCCAATTTTAATGACAGTTAGCCGGGTTCAGTTCATGAGGAGTGAGTTGTTTCCTGATGGTCCGGTTTATAGTATTTTAGGTACCCATTTTTTAGCCCCTGAAGACAAAAAGGAGAACTGAAGATGACAACAGCTGATAAAAAATCAAAAGCTCTTGAACTATCCATAACCCAAATTGACCGTCAGTTTGGTAAAGGATCAATCATGCGTTTAGGTGATGACCACCCTACTTTGATGGACAATGTTATTTCAACGGGAGCTTTGTCTCTGGATGTGGCACTTGGCATTGGTGGAGTACCCCGGGGACGAATCATAGAAATATTCGGGCCTGAATCGTCCGGAAAAACCACCCTGGCCCTGCACATTGTCGCTGAAGCCCAGAAGATGAATGGTTATGCTGCGTTCATTGATGCGGAGCATGCTCTTGACCCGGAATATTCTAAAAGACTGGGTGTCAATACAGAAGAATTGCTTGTGTCACAGCCTGATTCGGGAGAGCAGGCACTTGAGATTACCGAAACGTTGGTCCGGAGCAGTGCTTTGGATGTGATTGTAATTGATTCGGTTGCTGCTCTTGTACCCAGGGTTGAACTTGAAGGGGAGATGGGTGATACTCATGTTGGCCTTCAAGCCAGGTTGATGTCGCAGGCACTTAGGAAACTTACAGGAACAGTATCCCGGTCTAACACATGTGTTATTTTTGTAAACCAGATTCGTGAAAAGATTGGGGTTATGTACGGTAATCCGGAGACTACACCCGGTGGACGAGCATTGAAATTTTATACATCAATTCGTATGGAAATACGGCGCATTGGGGCAATTAAAGATGGAACAGATACAGTTGGAAATCGCACGAGGGTAAAAGTGGTCAAAAATAAAGTAGCGCCGCCATTTAAAATGACGGAGTTCGATATAATGTATGGACGAGGGATTTCTTTTGAAGGCGATATTCTTGATCTCGCTGTCAAGGGAGACATTATCGAAAAAATGGGTTCGTGGTTTTCCTATGGGGATTTGAAAATTGGACAGGGTCGTGAAAATGCGAAAATATATCTTAAAGAAAATCCCAAAGAACTGAAAAAAGTTATTTCAAAGGTCAAAGCCTTCATGGGTTTGGATGACCAGGGAGATGCTCCTGCCTCAAAGGATTAAAGAGATCAAAACTCAGGTTCGTCATCCTGATCGCCGAACAATTATATTTGATGATGGCACTTTTATAGGAATTTCTGAGGAAGTATTACTCTCAAACCCGGTTCATCCAGGAGATGAACTCACTCCGAACAAGTTAAAAGAACTAACAAATTCTGAACAGAAACAGAAGCTCAGGAATTCAGCACTTAATTTGTTGAGTTTCAGAATGCGCAGCCTGTCAGAACTCAAGCAACGCCTTCTTAAAAAGGGCTATGATATTCAAGATATTGAACCATTGCTGGAGGAGTTTGATGCAAAAAATATTTTAAACGATTCTGAATTTGCATTAGCTTTTTCCCGGGACAAGATACGAAGCAAGGGGATCGGTCCTTCGATTCTGAGAGTGGAACTTTCAAACCACCATTTGTCACGAAATTTAGTGGAGGATACTCTTAATCGGATGTACACCGAATTCCCCATTGATACACTGCTTGGGAATCATCTGAAAAAAAAGAAAATCCGCAGGAATTCCAAATTACAGGAAAAAGAGAAAAACCGAATAGTGAATTTCTTAAAAAGAAAAGGCTTTTCATGGGATGATATCTCCAGGGTTTTTGATGAAAAACAGATTGCCTGACTTTGATCAATCCTCAGAGTATTTAATGAAATATAAAAAAATGAATAGAATCCCGTTTTATTCCTTCAGCCGTATCAGGATTGACCATTAAAAAACAAAAAACATATGCACAGTTACTTCAAGGAACAGATCGGTCTGCGATCAACCATCTTTTGAGTGTAAAACCAACTGATTTGGAACTTGAGTTTCTAGCCATGGTCACTGTGGATAAACTGAAAATGCGACCCTACCTCGAAACAATAATGCGCCTTGATGACGGAGTGAGGAACCATATCAGTCCGGTTATCCAATGTGATAACGGAAATTCTATCCTGATTTCCGGAGGGACCAAGCTCCTTTTACAGAATAACCGTGTGAAGCTGGACGTTGATTTTACTCTCCGTGAACAGGCAATTTTTGGTAATCATCTCCACATGTATTATTCAGATATATCTACAGCAAATAATACAGTCATCAATAAATTTTTAAAACAGGGCAGGGCCAGCAAGATCAAAAAGCTGGGTGGAAATATCAAGGTTCCTGATCAGGGACAGGAATACACACTCATACATACTGCTGCTGTTGGTACCAATGAAAAGAACAGTTTTGTGGCGACACCACCTTCAGCCGGTACAGAAATCTTTTGTGTTACAGCTGGAAATTCATGGAAAAATCCCAAAAGTGACTTTCGTATCAATTCCTTGATAAAAACGATTAAAGGAAAGCCATGGCTTTCAGGTGTAAAAATCATTGATGAAAAGGGGCTGGGAACTGCTTTAGTGACTTTTGCCCAGACGAATAATGTTGGGATTTCCGTAAAGATCACTGGGATAAATGCAAAAAATCTTGTGGAGAAATTGAGAGACTGGGGTGCATACGAAGATATTCTGGTTTTTATCCAGGCTGGCTGTGACAAAGAGATAAAAAAATATGTGAAAGAATCAGGTCTTAAGATAAGGAAAATCGGGGTGATTCAGAAAGACCCAATCTTTTCTGTTTCTGGACAAAAAAAATCATTTCTGTCTCTTTCGATGCCGGTTTTTGACTATTATAAGATATCATTTGATTCTGTCCATCATATACAAACTCCTGACCAGAAGAAGACAACTGATTTTTCTGAAATAAAGGAAAAAAGATTTTACTCTTCACCCTTAAAAAAACTCTTATCACGTTTTGCTGAAGAAAGAAAGTCTTGGGAATTAATAAAAGGAAAACCAGGGAAGGTCACCAGGAGTGTGGACTATGGGCTTGTTTCTTCTGTCGTGCCGAATTTTGGAATGATGGTTTTCACAGCAGCTGACAATGATTATTTTACCTCTTTTGAACCGCGTCTGAGCGGAAAACTGACTGTTGCGAATGCTGTTCGGCAAATCGTTTGCCGTGGCGCAAAACCAGTGGCAATATCCATACGGAATATTTTTCCAGATTTGAAGGAAGAGAAGGATCATGGAAAGGGAATTGAAATTCTTAAGGGACAGGAGGAAGCAGTTCGTGTTTTGGGTCTGACAATAGCGAACCGTCACACTTTGCCCTTTACTGATCATTGTGTCCAACATATTACCAGTGTCGGTTTTATCCCGGAGAATCAAACGCCCATGACAGGCGGATTGAAACAAGAAGGTGATTTTATTTCAATATTGGGGAGCCACCGTGGGGAATTAGGCGGTACAAAATATATGCAGAATTTTTACCCGGATATTCGTGTAAATCCTCCAACTGTTGATCTGGCTATGGAACCGCGCATTCACCAGGTATTACTTAAGAGCATTCAAGAGGGGTTCATCCAATCAGCGTATAATGTGAGCGCCGGCGGTCTGGCTGTTGCCATTGCTTTGTCTTTGATAAGCGGGGAAGAAGGGGTTGGGGCTAGAATTCATCTTTCAAGGAAAATACGAAATGACGAACTTTTGTTCGGAGAAACCCAGGGGTTGATTTTGATTTCTTTTAGAGAAAATGATTTCATTAAATTTGAGCGGATCTGTATGCAAAAAAATATTCCGGCAACAACAATTGGAAGAGTGACAGGAGATGGAAAATTCACCTTCAACAATCTGATTAACGTCAAAGTGAAAGATCTGAAAAATCTGGTGAATGCAGAATGACTGAATATAGAATAACACATAAAAATGGAGATCAATATCCTGTCAGGAATATTTACTGTGTCGGCAGGAATTATGCAGGGCACGCCAGGGAACTGGAGAATCCTCTTTTAAAAGAGCCTGTATTCTTTCAGAAGGGATTGACCTGCCTTACTACGGAAGATAGGATAAAACTTCCTTCTGATAGAACTATTCACCATGAGATTGAATTAGTGATCCTTATTTCCAGACCGGGAGAAGGTATTACTGCAGATAATGCAATGGATCATATAGGGGGTTTTGCCCTGGGATTGGATCTAACAGACAGGAAACTTCAGAATGAATTGAAGGAGGGAAAACTGCCGTGGTTTTTGTCAAAATCATTTAAAAATTCAGCAGTGGTTTCAACTTTTTTTCAGCCGGACATGGGAAATTGGTCAGAAATGTTTTGGCTGAAAATTAACGGCAATGTAGTTCAGAAGGGACAAATGGATGATATGGAGTTTGATATTCCTTTTCTGATTGAATTTTTATCCAGCCGAATACCCCTTTTAGAAGGCGATATAGTGTTTACTGGAACTCCTGAAGGAGTGGGAACGGTAGAAAAGGGAGATGTTCTGGAATTGGGATTGGGAGAATCGGTCCTAAAAACAGTACGATTTAGGTAAGCGTCCTTAATTCCTGGGAAGTATAAGCTTCAAGAGGAGGATGGAGGGCCCCATTTGTAGCCAGGATATTATCATCATAGATTGAAAACGATTTCCCATCCATTTGTGTGACTGTACCCCCAGCCTCAGTAAGGATGAGCATACCTGCCGCTGTATCCCATGGGTGCAGGTCAAACTCCCAGAAACCGTCTACTATTCCAAGAGCCACATGACATAAATCCACTGAAGCAGCTCCAAGTCTGCGTACACCTTGTGTAAGGTCGGTGAGTGTTTGAAACAATCTCATGTTTGCTTTCCATTTTTCTCCATGCTCATACCCAAAACCTGTTACGAGCAACGAATCACTAAGTGATGATACGTTGGATACATTGATCGAAGATCCATCACAAGTGGCTCCTTGTCCCTTTACAGCGGTAAATAGTCTCTTAGCAGGCAATTCCAGCACAACCCCGACTAACACTTCATCCTTGTGCAAAACACCGATAGAGACAGCAAATGACGGATATCCGTGTACAAAATTTGTGGTACCGTCCAATGGATCAATGATCCATTGATAATCAGCATTGGGGAAAAAGGAACCGGATTCTTCGGTCAGAATTCCATGCTTAGGAAATTCTGCATGAATTATTGCACAAATTAATTTCTCTGATTCTTTATCAGTTTTGGTCACAAGATCCGTTTTACCTTTATAATCAGGTATCCTGGGTTTATCCAGTGCAAATAAAATCAATTCTGCAGCTGATTTACCAGCGTGAACGGCCACATCATGGATGTGGCTAAGGTCAGGCATTATTTCTGATAAGGTGTATGCTTTTGAGAAAAATAAGTTTGGGTCATTTTCTTCAGTGCTGTTGATAGGAAGATAATGGCAATTAAATTTGGGAATGTCATGAATCCTAAAGCGGCATCTCCAAATGCCCAGATGGCTTCCAATTCTGCAATAGCACCGATGAAAACAAAAAGGAGGAATATCCATTTATACGGCATGATGGCCTTACGTCCAAATAAGTAAACCGCAGAACGATCACCGTAGAATGACCAGCTAATCGCAGTTGATACAGCAAAAAGTAATACGGAAATTGTTACAATTTTATCCCCGTAACTGAAAATAAAACCCAAGCCCTCTTTAAATGCATATGACGTTAAGAGACTACTGTTAAATAACCCCACATTAAGTATGTCTTTAATATGAGGCAAATTTTGATCAGTAATATTCATGTAGAATTGTGTGTGCTGCCAGGCACCGGTTATGATGATAACTAGACCTGTAAGCGTGCAGATTATGATTGTATCGATAAAGGGTCCTAACATGGCGACAGAACCCTCACGAATGGGATATTTTGTTTTGGCAGTTGAGTGAGCGATCGCTGCGCTGCCTTGTCCTGCTTCATTAGAATATAGACCTCGTTTAATTCCCCACAACATTGTGAGCAAGATACCACCACCGGTTCCAGCGATAGTTGCCGGTGGATTGAACGCCATTTTAAATATTAATGCAAAGCTTGATCCTATTTTATCGAAATTGACAAGAATTATTATTAAAGCAAAGACTACATAAATGACGCCCATTATGGGAGCTAGGAAACTGGTGACGTGACCAATTCGCTTAATTCCACCAATGATGACCATTCCGATAATTCCTACAAGAATAACACCGTTGATCACTTGCTGGATAGATAATTCGAATCCAGCCCACATATGATGCTTTAGCGTAAGGAAATGCTGTGTACCTAATACTTGGGATACTTCCGAATAAATTTGATCAGAAACCGTGAAAGCTTGAATGGCATTTCCAGTGGCAAAGGAGCATATAATTGCAAATGAAGCAAAGGCCACAGCCATCCAACGCCAATTTCGGCCCATTCCGGACTCAATTGTATACATGGGTCCTCCAGCGGTTAAACCATCGCTACCTATCTCTCTGTATTTTAATGATAGTGAGCTTTCTGCGAACTTTAGTGTTGTACCGAAAAAAGCAGTGATCCACATCCAAAAGATCGCTCCTGGTCCTCCATAATATACTGCGGTGGCTACACCGGCAATATTTCCGATTCCCACCGTGGCAGATAGAGCCGTTGTCAATGCCCGAAAATGATTTAAATCTCCTTCATCTTCTGGATTATCATAAATACCACGGGTAACGTTTACTCCGTGCTTAAAATATTTTAATTGGGGAAACCCCAGCTTAATCGTGATGAATATTCCAGTTCCCACCAATGCGACAACCATGATCGGAACTGCTCTAATTGTTGGAAAAGACCAAATTCCTTCAAAAAATTCTACACCAAATGAGTATAAAACAACGATGATAATTCCAAATGAAATAATTCCTGCTTTTGATCTGTCCATAGTTACCTTAATTTAATTAAAACTTGAAGCCAAGTTTACATGTTCAAATAAATAAACCCAATTAACAAATTACAAGATTATTATTTTTATTAATATCATTAAGAAGTAAATATGTAGATTTAATCGTTTTATATATTGATGGCATTGGTAAATAAGAAATGAAATATTTAATAACATTAATCGTAATAATAACTCAAATATTTGCTGGCGCAAATCTAATTGTCAAAACGAACAATGGAAGTGTAACGTATCCAATTATAGATATCACTCAATTGGATTTTAATCAAGATCTCGATACAATGTACATCCACACTGCTACCATGGCATATTACTATAGTATTGATGAAATTGACACAATTGAATTTGATGATGAGTTATCTGTAGATGAATTTAAAATATTATCATCATTTAGTTTAATGCAGAATTATCCCAATCCATTTAATCCTATTACAACAATACGTTTTGCGATTAATCATTCAGATTACGCGATGGTGGAGATCTTCGATTTAAGAGGTCGTTTGATAAAAACCCTTTTAAATAAGTACATGGTTGCCGGAAAACACTCCATACAGTGGGATAGGTCTGATAAAAATGGTAAAAATGTAACATCTGGTATATACTTTTACAGATTAAGTGTAGGTGGCGTATATCAGTCAAAAAAGATGATCTTATTAAAATAAGAAAACAATTGATGAAATCTGTAGCTCTTTATTTAATTTGTATTTTATCAGTTATAGCTGCTACTGAACTCATTATCCATAAAAATAATGGTTCTCCAGATGTCATATCCATTGATGCTATCCAAAGTATAACTTTTGATACATCAACTAATCCTGATTCACCCAATCTTATCATAAATAAGAATGATAATTCACAAAATGTTATAGCTCTTGAAGATATTCAAAGGATGACATTTTCTTCGTATTATAATATTTACAAGGTTTATGTAGCATATCAAGCTGCAGAAAAGGTTGGTGTCATTAATGGGGAAACCGGTGAGGTTATTAAAGAAGTAGACGTTAATGTATCTGGCATGAATGACAATCCTCATTATGTTGTAATAGATGAGATAAACAAATACTGGTATGTAACACTTCTTGAGTCAGGCTATGTCCTAAAGTATGATTTAATTACTGATGAATTGGTATCTTCAATTCAAGTAGGTAATATGCCTGCCCTAATGGAAATTGATTCCGAGAATCATTTTCTTTATGTTTCGCGATTTATGCCGATGGGTTCTGAGGAATCTTCAACACTTGTACACAGAATACATACTGAGACCTTAGAAAAAGACAGTGTAAATGTGGGTGCTTCTTCTCCACATGGAATTGCATTAAGCAGTGATGGAAGCATATTGTGGGTGGCCAGCAACCAATCATCTCATTTTTTCAAGATTGAAACCTCCCGGTTTGGCGAAGACGGATATCAACCGGAGAATTTTAAGATAGACCCAAACATTCAAGATAGTTATAATTTTAATGATGGTAATTATGATCCTCTGGAAGTAGAACTGAGCATTGATGGATCAAAAGTGTTCATTTCTTGTTCCGATCCGGAGAAGAATGAGGTCAGAGCTTTCGATGCTGCCGATCCAGATACGCTTGTCGCTTCGTACACAACTGGAGAGAGCCCATGGCATATGGTAGTTGTACCAGATGGATCGGGCCTTTATACGACCAACAGATCAATAATGAACCCGGGAGTATCCTATATTAATTTTTCAGATAATTCAGTGAGTCAAATCGAATCAGAATATTTTGATCTACCACATGGCATTGGAATTTCGGGGGATGGATCAAGAGTATTTGTAACCAGCAGTGCAATGTTGGGAGGAACAAGTTACCTTCATGTCATAAATACATCAACTAATACCTTAATTGAAAGTTACAATTTAGGAGAGAACGTTAATGCTACTGGGATGGCTGTCATGCAAAATATTCCCTCTAATAGCGAATATCCCATTCAAACTTCCTTCCAGGTTGCTGATTTTGAATCTGCCGAGGCATGTGCTTCGTGCCATCCGAATCATTATGCAGAGTGGTCTGGTTCCATGCACGCCTATGCCCTCAAGGACCCGGTGTGGTTTGCGCTCCACCAGCGGGAACAGGATCATTTTACAGAACACGAAGATGTACAATTGGGCCAGTTCTGTATTATGTGCCATAGTCCTGTAGCCTTTCTCACAGGAGCGATACCTGATCCTGCCTCTTTTACTCTTGAGTCGTCAGCATCGCTACCCGCCCAGATTCAGGAGGGGATTACGTGCAGTTTCTGTCATTCTACAACTCATGTTTCTCCCAAAACAGTGGTGGACATGGATGCCGGGAATATAGAAGCCGTGGAATACATATTGTATACAGACAATCTCACTCATATCAAATATGGTCCTATCGAGGATCCGATCCCGTCAACATACCACGAATCTTCATATCATCCAGATTATGACCGTTCAGAATATTGCCAAGGCTGTCACAATATGACCATTGACGGGAAGAATGCGGAGGTGACCTTTGACGAATGGAGTGGTACCGCTTTTCAGGCTATGGGAATTGAATGTCAGAGTTGCCATATGGAAACATATTCTGGGTATGCGGCAGATACGTTAGAGGTTCCGGACGCACCCTATCGTGAAAATCTTCATCGTCACTACTTCGCCGGTTTAGATCAAGCGCTGACAGAGTTCAATGGGGAGGAAGCTAAAGCATCTCAAAGGGAGGCTATTGAACAGTTACTGGCTACGACAGCGGATATGAGTTTTATTGAAATACCTGACAGCGTGTCCACCGGTGATACAGTGTCGATCCAGATCGGTGTTTCCAATAATGCCGGTCATAACCTCCCATCCGGGGTTACTTTTACCCGGCAGTTATGGTTGGAAGTAACCGCAGTTCTTAACGAAGACACTCTATACCAGAGCGGACATCTAAACGGAAACGGTGATCTGTATGATTTCTACATTGATTCGACAGGATTAATTGATCCGGATCTCACTGTCTTTAACACTGTTCTGTACAATGCGGAGGGAGATTCAGGACTCCTGAATGTGGCGGTTGAAAGAATGGATCATGCCAGCGACTACACGATTCCAACGAGTGGGTCAAAGATTACAGCTTACGAGATTCCCATACTAAACGCAACAGAGGACACACTCGTTATTTCTGCAAGGCTGCGTTTCCGGGCTCTGCCGCCATTTCTCACGCTGGCACTGGTGCCAGATGCTGACGTGTCGCAGTTGACTATCTTCGATATTGACTCCATTTCTGCAGCTATTCCTGTGTATCAGCAATAGGCTGATCGTATGGGGCGATTTTTTCTTTCCTTTTTACCATTTCTCCTTTCGGCACAGACCTTTCAGAGAGTTATTGCGCCCTTCCCAGTTGTGGTTGATGGAGAAGGACTAGAGGCACCTTTCCTGGGAGGTGTCAATAAACCCATCCCACAGTTTGTGGATTGGGACGGAGATGGACTGAAAGACCTCTTCCTGAAAGATACAGATGAACGGCTGCAATATTTACGGAATGTCGGAACTGTATCTGAGGCCAGTTTTGAACTGGTCACTAAAGCCTTCCAGGGATTGATTGTTGGCAACTGGTTCAACTTCCACGATTATGATAACGACAGTGATCTTGATTTGATGTGCCATTCTAACGGTTCGGATGTTGCTCTCCATGAAAACGTGAATGATGAGCTTATACTTAGAACGTCACAGCTATTGACAGATAGCAGTGTTGCTGTGAACGGCGGTAGCGTGGTCGTTCCAACGGCGGGAGATATAGATTCTGACGGATTGTTGGATTATTTTATAGGGTCCGTTTCAGGTACTGTGACCTATTATAAGAATTTAGGGTTGGTTGGTGGTCTGCCTAATTACCACCTCGAATCAAACTCTTTTGAGGATATCTCTATCATTTGGGTGCCCGGCCGTGATCAGAGGCACGGAGCCAATGCACTCGACTTTTATGATATTGATTCTGACGATGATCTGGATCTCTTTTGGGGTGATTTTTTTCAACCCGGACTTTTTTTTCTGGAAAATATTGGAACTGCTCAGGATCCTGATATCCCCGACAGTTTAATGATTACTTCTTATCCAGAAGAAGATTCGG
>CAJWIT010000020.1 GCA_913041945.1 uncultured Fidelibacterota bacterium | reverse complement strand
GTAGCGGGGCCTCCTTCGAAACCAGTAAGATTAAAAGAGATTTCCCCAGGATTTAGATCCTCTTCATCAATAGAAATCTTTGCTGCAAAAAAGTCACCATTGGTGTCGCTATAATCACATGCTTCTCCAATAACGGTATATTCACCAAAATTTGCTATATCACTAAAGGTTCCTGTAATGACAGGGCTGCCATCACTTAATATTCCGACGTCCCAAGCTTTATCCTCGCAGGGCCCTCCCGCTGTCTCTACCCAGTTCAATGAACCATCTGATGCATCATAACTGGCAACCATAATATCACGATATCCATTGGAGGTGACCGATACATCATCAAACATCACAGTTCCTGAAATAGAACCAGCAACGATTACATTGCCATAATCATCCATAGCAACACCTGCTCCATTAGAATGATTCTCATCATCACTACCCCCAGTTTCTGACGTTTTAAGCCACGCCAAGGTGCCCTCTGCATCAAACTTTGCTACAAACATATTTAAGCTTGAATCTGTAATAGTTGTATTTCCGATTGTTATTTGATTAGTAAAAGACCCAGTGACCACCACATTGTCGTCAATGTCTACATCCATACTCATTGATTTTTGGCTATCATTACCCGTACCAATCATGAACCATTCGGGGAGTGTTGTATTTATATCATACTTTACCACAAACATATCAAAATCGCCTCCAGACGATGCAGACATATCTCCCCCGAAACTAAGAGCTCCATCAAACCAGCCTGTCAAATAGAAATGTGCTCCCGATTCTGTTATTTTGATATCATATGGTATAGAAGTATCACCGTAATCATCTCCTAAAGAATACCAGGTCAATAGCCCGCCATTTTCATCGAAAAAATAGAGACCTATATCAGAACCCTCCAGATAAATCTTTCCGGCAATAAAACGATAATTGGTAACTGGGTGTACATCTATAGCATATGCGTATTCATCCAAAAAATCAACATCATCATAATTCCAAATAACAGGTGACCCTCCATTGCTATAAAACAAATCAAAATCCTGTTCTGGAGGTTCAGATGTGTCATGTCGAAAGGTCCATCCGCACGTTAATAAAACCCCATTCACATCATAAGCAGCTCCATAGCCTAAGTCGTCCCCATACCCCCAAGATTCGTTGGAGTAATCGGGGTCTTGATCTGGCCACACTCCAATTAGACCTATTGGATTATACAGCGTATTTTGAGCTCCGTCAGGAGAATATTCAACAACGAACGCATCATTTAATTCTTCTCCGGGAGATTCATAGGCTTCGTCATTCGAGATCATAATTGAATCTCTAAAAAATCCAGTTATTCCAATTTGATCTTCAGGTCCAATCGCTAGTCTTCTCCCCTGCACATGCCCGACTTCATCAAATGTTCGTACCCATTCAAATGTTGGAACATTCTCCTGGGCAAAACTGATTGATAACAACAAGATTGTAAAAAATAATGACTGAAGTTTTAGTGTCCTCATGATAGTCTCCTTGTTAAGTTATTATAAATGCTGTTGCGGATATATTTGCTGGGAAAGGTAAAAATAATAGGGGGATCTTAATTGATATGTTCCTATCCACAATCTTCATAGGACGTGAATATTACGCAGAAATCAGAAAATTAACAATTCCTTAGTTGGAAATGTGATATGGGTCACAAATCAACCTGTTTGGTGTGAGAGTGACATCAATTTTCATTCTTTACTATACATATATAGGCTTTAGATCCATCTCTGAGTGATCTTTCCTGGGTTTCAAAATCAACGGAGAATAGCCCGAATTTCATATCATACCCAAATGCCCACTCAAAATTATCCATCAGGCTCCAATAGAAGTAACCGATGACATCGTATCCATCTTTGATAGCCTTTGAAACGGCATACAGGTACCTTTTAATGTACAGCTCTCTTCTGCTATCCTCTGCATCTGCAATGCCGTTTTCTGTAATCATAATGGGGACATCCAGAGCAGATACTGATTGAATGGCTCTGTACAATCCTTCACCGTAAATCGTGTATGGCATATCCGTCATAATATCCTCATCCCGAAATTCCATTGAAAAAGGTTCTTTTAGGGACAGTTGAAATTTTAAATGGTTATGAGAATAATAATTAAGTCCGAAATAATCCATAGAATGAACGGCATTCGGATTTTCATGATAGATCCAGGCCAGGCCAGGTATCCGGATTTTGAATATTCCTGTACGTAAATAATCAATGGTTGAACTATTGAAAAAATGATTGACTGCCTTAGACATAATCCAATCCAGGATGTGCCATCTTCTCCATGGTTCAAACTGGTTGATATTTTTCACCAGGCCAATTTTTATCTTGGGTCCATTCTCCATCTTTTTCAGTGAATGATACACTTGAACATGGGCATCCAGTAAATTCTTTAACACCTCCGCAGAGAGCTGTGAATCCTTTTTGCCTGGCGGAAACATGCCGCTGAAATAACCCTGGGTTGCCACAACTGCCGGCTCATTGATTGTACACCAGTATTCTACTTTATGAGAATATTCATGAAACACCTTTTCACAAAAAGAAATAAATATGCTGATGTTCTCTTCTTTTTCAAAAGCTCCCAGTTTGTCAAACCACAGCGGATGGGTAAAATGATGAAGGGTGAGAACAGGAGTAATATCATTCTCTAAAAGCACATCAATCATTCTGGAATAATGATCCAATGCATCCTGGTTAAATGTATCCTGTGCAGGTTGAATTTTACTCCACTCTACAGAAAATCGATAATGAGATACGCCAAGCTCTTTAATCAGTTTTATGTCTTCGGGATACCTGTTCCAGTGATCACAGGCAATGCCGGACTGCTGATTATCCTTGATATTTGGCTGCCCATCATCCTTTGATCCTTTCTCAAATTCAGACCAGTTATTTACACAATTTCCTTCCACCTGATGCGCCGCAGTGGCAGTGCCCCAGATAAATGTTGAAGGAAATAAAATTTTATCCGTTGATATATTCTCCCAGTTCCATCGAAGTTCAGGATATTTTAGATGGCAATAAACAATAACCAATAAATAGAGTACGATAGCATAAAAGAAAACTTTTAGGATCAATTTATTTACCTCTTTTTTCCTTGAGGTAAATACTCATCACCAATAAAGTTAATTGCCGGGACAAATTGGACATACCTGCGGCGGTGTGTTATCGGGAGGAATGACATTTGAATCCATTGTTCCATTTGGTTCTTGCCCCCCGGCTCTAAACTGTTCCCAGGTCAGATACCAGGTTTCACAAAATTCAAACTTTTCGGGGACACCATTATGATGGTAGGTATTGTAGTCAAACAAATTATTTGCTTCTGAGCTACAACCCCAATCTGGAGCTCCATCACCATCACCATCATAATAATAATCTGTTCCAACCTCCCCATCATCAACAATCCCGTGAGAACCATATAACCCTAAGTGTGTAATCTCATTATGGTGGATATAATTGTTCATTCCATAAAAATCACCATATTCCTCGCTTGGTCTATTGTAATTCATAATTCCAATGCCGTTACCACCATCTGCATGTACGTAAATCGTGTTATTATATACTTCAGCACCATCGCTCACATGAATGAGAATCTGAGAACCCCAGAGCCAAATGTCACTATTAACGCCGTTATAGCGTACATCGTTGTTGCGAATGATGACATTGTGGCTGATTTCATGGGAAATTCCCATTTCATCATTCCACCAGATCCAATTACCCTCATATAATATATTTGAGTTAGCAATGTCTGTCCACAATCCAGGTCCAAAATTGTGATGAACATAGTTTCCAATCACTTCTAATCCATCCGTTAATGCAAATTTGGAACCGCCGCACTCGAAACCGCAGGACACATGCGCATAGTTGTTGTAGGAAATCTCATTGGCTTCAAATAATACATTCGTAACCCAAAATCCTTCTTCAGTACCTGTTCCCACTCCCATTTGCCCATTATGGTGAATGTAATTATTTCTAACTATGGATTCACTCTTGACAAATACACCCACACCGTGATTGAGTCTAACATCATTCCCTTCCACCAGCCAGTTTTCACCACCGGTTGATCCCACAGCTCCCATCTGAATAGGTGAAGCATATTTCTCAATCACCAAATTTCGAATGGTAACATTGTCTCCGTTATTAGTGAATGCAAAGTAAGTTACACTGGTTTCAACTGTATGTCCGATTGGATCATCGGCGAAATAAATGCGGTCTGCATCATAATCAAAAAACCATTTACCCGATTCCACATCATCCAGGCTGGTTACATGACGAAGAGGTTCGTCATCTAAATACAAATCTTCGGGATGGTTACATCGTTCCCAGCCCTCCTGACATATATCTGACCCACCATACCAATCTCCCTGTGTCTGATTAGATGCATAGTAAAGCCCGCCTTCCTGTTGAAACTCAGTTAATTCACGACTGCCATTCAAAATTGCTCCGATTTCTCCCAAAAAAGTATTGCCATCTTTGGGCCATATTTCCTGCATTCGGTGGATTCCTGCCTTTATGATGAAGGCAGTTCCTTCAGGATTATTGTCCACGATTTCCTGAATGTTGTCTCCGGGATAGATCTCAATAGCGTCTTCCGGAGGAGGTGAGCCGATGGTCATAAATCCAGTGCTGTTGGTTCTGAGCCAGTAACCCTGGCCCGGTTCCAACATTGTGGGTGTAAAGTAGTTTCCATCAAATCCGAATACTGCATTCTCAATAATAATTCCACCAGGGTCACCAATATCGCTGAAATTTACTGAATAGGAACCGGCAGAGATTATGTTCCAACCCTCGTTCATTGAGATGGTTAAACTGCTCACACATTCACCGGTAAGTACTTCCGTCCCATCCGTATTGAAAAATAGCCAGTAACCCTGTCCATAATTCATTTCAGTTTCCCCACTGTACACATTATCTGTAAAGGAATACAGAGTACCTTCTATTGAATTCGGAAATACGGATTGATAGTGATTATCCTCAACCTCAACGGGCAGGCTTATGAGATTCCAGCCACTCTGGTAACTGACAGAAATCTCACATTCATCCCTGTTGTCTGCCATTATATAGGACAAAAATAAGACTAATGGTATAAGTAAAAGGCGTTTCATCTAGCTAATTTACCCCTAAATCCCCTTTTTTTCCAATCAGCTAACCTTTTCAACAGACTTTCCTGTTACCTCATTGCTAGACTTGATTTACATGAAACTGTTCCGGTAAATTCGCCAGATTTTTTATTACATTATCACATAACAATTATGATTGAAATTATACCAGTACCTGTTAATGAGCCCATAAGGTCTTATGCTCCCGGTTCCCCGGAAAAGAAATCCTTGAAAAGCAAACTGGAGGAGCTGAAATCTACCCAGGCTGAAATACCTCTCATCATCGGAGGAAAAGAAATCAAGACTGGTTCAACCGGAACCTGCGTTATGCCCCATAATCATAAACACGTGCTGGCTACCTACCACAAAGCAGGCGAAAAAGAAGTGAAAATGGCAATAGAATCTGCGCTTGACGCCTGGAAGGAATGGTCATCACAATCATTGGAGTACCGGGCGGAAATTTTTCTGAAAATGGCTAAACTTTTGGCAGGATCTTACCGTGATGTTATCAATGCTTCTACCATGTTGAACATGAGCAAGAACGCTTTCCAGGCGGAAATCGATTCAGCCTGCGAACTCATAGATTTCTGGAACTTTAATGCCTGGTACGCCCAGGAATTATATAAACACCAGCCCATGTACTCCCCTGATGGGATGAAAAACAGTACGGAACACAGATCCCTGGAGGGATTTGTGTTTGCAGTGACTCCTTTCAACTTTACCAGCATTGCAGGGAACCTGCCCACTGCCCCGGCCCTCATGGGTAATGTAGCACTCTGGAAGCCTGCATCCAGCGCTGTGTATCCTTCCTATTTCCTCATGAAACTGTTTAAGGAAGCAGGTCTGCCGGACGGGGTTATAAATTTTATTCCGGGGTCAGGGTCAATGGTAGGCCCCATAGTGATGGAGCATCCTGAGCTTGCCGGGGTTCATTTTACGGGCTCCACTGCTGTATTCCAGAGCATGTGGGCTACAGTTGGAAACAACATTGAAAACTACAAATCCTATCCGCGGATTGTGGGAGAAACCGGCGGAAAGGATTTCTGCATTGCCCACAAGACTGCCGATGCAGATGCGCTTGCTACGGCAATGGTTCGGGGTGCCTTTGAATTCCAGGGACAAAAATGTTCCGCTCTCTCCCGGGCCTATATCCCCTCTAGCCTCTGGGAGGAAGTGAAAACAAAATACCTCGATCAAGTTGCAACAATTAAAATGGGTGATCCGGAAGATTTTACTAATTTCGTGAATGCTGTGATCGATAAGTCTGCTTTTGATACGATTGCAAGCTATATTGATTATGCAAAAAATGCCGATGATGCTGAGATAATTTCCGGTGGCGGATATGATGACTCCACCGGCTATTTTATTGAACCAACTACGATTGTGACCACAGATCCGAATTTTAAAACCATGGAAGAAGAAATTTTCGGCCCGGTCCTCACTATTTACGTATATGATCCAAAGGACTGGGACAAAACATTGAAATTGGTAGACTCAACCTCCCCTTACGCTCTTACGGGAGCAGTATTTGCAAAAGACCGGGAGGTCATCAGGAAAGCATCAAAAGCCCTCACTCATTCCGCAGGAAATTTTTATATCAATGACAAGCCCACAGGTGCAGTGGTTGGGCAACAGCCATTTGGTGGCGGACGGGCGTCCGGAACCAACGATAAGGCCGGGTCCATGTTCAACCTTGTCCGCTGGGTGTCCCAGAGAACCATCAAAGAAACCTATGAACCGCCGAAAGATTACCGGTATCCTTTCATGGACGAGAAATGAAAAAATATTTTTTCCAAATTATAGCCTTCAGGCAGCACTTTGGTTTCAGTTAAAAACCATCCTTCTTTTTAACTACTCTACCATTTAATAAAAAAAATTGAAAGGAATACAATGAAACGTATAAATACAATAATTATGGGCGCTGCCGGAAGGGATTTTCACAATTTCAACGTGATCTACCGATCCAGTGAACTCTATAATGTATTGGCATTCACTGCTACTCAAATCCCTGATATCGAAGGAAGGGTGTATCCCTCTGAATTGGCAGGCGATCTCTATCCGGATGGAATCCCCATTCATGATGAAAGCAAACTTGAATCACTCATTAAGGATCTGGACATTGAGGAAGTTGTTTTTTCCTATTCTGATCTTTCTCATGAAGACGTGATGCACAAAGCGTCAAAGGTGATGGCTTCAGGGGCACATTTCAAGGTGCTGGGTGGCAGTCCTACCATGATAAAGTCAACCAAGCCTGTAATTTCTGTGTGCGCCGTTCGTACAGGATGCGGAAAAAGCCAGACCACCCGCCGTGTGGCAGAAATCCTGAAAAACGGCGGGAAAAAAGTGGCAGCTATCCGCCACCCAATGCCCTATGGCGATCTGGCGAAGCAGGCAGTACAGCGCTTTGCTACACTTGATGACCTGAAGAAACATGATTGTACAATCGAAGAAATGGAAGAATATGAGCCCCATATCAGCACCGGAACAATTGTCTATGCCGGGGTTGATTATGAAGCCATTGTACGGGAAGCTGAGAAAGAAGCTGATATCATCCTCTGGGATGGAGGAAACAATGACATGCCCTTTTATAAGTCCGACCTGTTAATTGTAGTGACAGATCCACACCGTCCCGGCCATGAACTGGCATACTATCCAGGAGAGACAAACCTGCTTATGGCTGATGTGGTAGTCATCAACAAGATCGATACAGCAGACCCTGAATCTATAGATGAGGTTCGCTGGAATATACGGGAGGCCAACCCTGATGCAAAAATTGTCGATTGTGCTTCACCCATCAAAGTTGAAGATCCTTCCTTAATCTCTGGGAAAAAAGCCCTGGTTATTGAAGATGGCCCAACCCTGACCCACGGTGAAATGTCTTATGGTGCCGGTATGGTCGCTGCAGAAAAATTTGGTGCAAGTGAAGCCGTAGACCCAAGACCCTATCTCACAGGAAGACTCCAGGAAACATTTGATCATTACCCGGATATTGGCACCCTCCTCCCTGCTATGGGATACGGTGGTGAGCAGATTAAGGATTTGGAAACAACTATCGCAAAAACTGAATGCGACGTTGTCATCATTGGAACACCCATCGATCTGCGCCGGATCATTGACATCAAACAGCCATCAGTGAGAGTTACGTACAGCCTGCAGGAAATCGGAAAACCGACTTTAACCGATATGTTAAAAACATATTTTTAATGACGAAAACATGCCTCATTGCACTGGGCGGAAACGCCTTATCTCCAAAAGGGGAAGCAGGTACAATTTCTGAGCAATTTTTACATACACGGGAAAGTATGGTCCAAATCATGGAATTTGTCCGGAGAGGGTATAATATCTGCCTGACACATGGAAATGGACCACAGGTAGGCCATGAACTCTTACGAATGGATCTAACTCACAATACTGTCCCTCCCCTCCCACTAGGCGTTTGCGTAGCCGGAACACAGGGCACAATCGGTTATATGATCCAGCAATCCCTCCAAAATGCTCTCAGGGATGAGAAAGTTGATCGGGAAGTGGTTACACTTGTTACGCAGGTTCGTGTCCATGAAGATGATCCATCAATTTCCAACCCAACCAAATACATTGGGAAACGGTATCCAAAGAAAGAAGCAGAAGCCCTTGCGAAAAAATTCGGATGGACAATTAAGGAACAGGAACCTGATCAATGGCGTCGGGTGGTTCCCTCCCCTGATCCAGAATACGTCATGCATGGCATCAGCATCCGAACTCTTGTAGAAAAAGGAACCATCGTCCTGGCCGCCGGCGGCGGGGGCATTCCTGTCTACAACGATAAAGATTACAAACTTGAAGGACTGGACGCAGTGATTGATAAAGATCTTACAGCTGCAAAACTTGGATGGGTAATTCGAGCCCAAGAGTACTATATTATTACCGATGTTGACCAGGTCTATTTACATTTTAAAACACCACAACAAGAGCCCATCCTTCAAATGACCGCTGCAGAAGCAAAACAATACGAAGAGGAAGGACACTTTCAAAAAGGAAGTATGGGTCCAAAAATTCGGTCTGCGGTTCATTTCCTGAAGCACGGTGGAAGCAAGGCCGTCATCACAAATATACAGAATATTACAAAAGCAATGAATGACCAGGCAGGTACAACTATTTTCCCTGAAAATTTACCGGCAGCATGAAAATTCACGAATATCAGGCAAAAGATCTCTTCCGCAATTACGGCGTAGCTGTACCTGAGGGATATCCGGCTTTTTCCGTAAAAGAAGCGCTGGAAGCCTACGACAAACTCAATACGGAAACAGTAGTGGTAAAAGCACAAATTCATGCTGGAGGCAGAGGAAAAGGCGGAGGAGTGAAACTGGCGCATTCCAGATCGGAAGTAGAAGAATTAGCCAGCAAAATACTGGGAATGAACCTGGTTACTCACCAGACCGGAAGCGAAGGGAAAGAAGTGCAGCGCCTTCTTATTGAAGAAGGTGTTAATATCCAACGGGAGCTCTATGCAGGAATAGTGCTGGACCGGGCTGCCAGACAGTATGTGTTTATGGTATCCACTGAGGGTGGTGTTGAAATTGAAAAGGTTGCAGCCGAAACTCCAGAAAAGATTATTAAAGAGTGGATTAACCCTGAAAACGGATTTACCGAAAAACAGGGGGAAAAATTAGCTGTAAAATTAGGACTGGCTAATGGCCAGATTTCCTCAGCCGTAGATATCTTCACCTCTTTATGGAATGTATTCAGCGAGCTGAACTGCTCTCTTTTGGAAATCAATCCGTTGGTAGTGACCAGCCAGGAACAGGTTATTGCTCTGGATGCCAAGATGAACCTTGATTCTAACGGGTTGTTTCACCACAGGGAGCTCCTGGAGCTCCGGGATAAGAGTGAAGAAGATCCTGCAGAGCTTTCAGCCAGTCAATATAACCTAAATTATATTAATCTGGACGGCAACGTAGGCTGTATGGTAAATGGTGCAGGGTTAGCGATGGCAACCATGGATATTATCAAACTCACAGGTGGTGAACCTGCAAATTTCCTGGATGTAGGCGGTGTTGCTAATGCAGAAACAGTTGCCAATGGTTTCAAGATCATCCTTTCTGATCCGAATGTGAAATCAATCCTCATTAATATTTTTGGTGGAATTGTCCGGTGCGACCGGGTTGCTCAAGGTGTTATTGACGCAATGGACACTGTGAATGTGACAATTCCTGTGGTAGTGCGCCTTGAAGGCACGAATGCCAAAGAGGCTGCAGAGCTTTTAAATAATTCATCCCTGGAATTCCTTGTCGCTACCAGTTTACAGGATGCTGCAGAAAAAGCAGTCTCCGCTGCTACCGGAGGTCACCAATGAGCGTGCTGGTAGGAAATAATACACGTTTGATCATTCAGGGAATCACGGGCAAGGAAGGCACCTTCCACGGACAGCAAATTCGGGATTACGGCACCAATCTGGTTGCTGGAGTCACTCCAGGTAAAGGTGGGGAAAAAGCGTTGGAAGTACCGGTATTTAACACTGTTCAAGAAGCAAAAGATGCCACTGATGCAAACACTTCTGTTATTTTCGTCCCCCCTGCTTTCTCAGCGGCGGCAATTTTAGAAGCTGCCAGGGCGGGCATGGGTTTAGTCATTTGTATCACGGAAGGCATCCCCACCAGCGATATGGTGAAAGTGAATCATGAACTGAAAGATCTCCCCACCAGGTTAGTGGGTCCAAATTGTCCCGGTGTTATCTCTCCCGGAAAAGCAAAAGTGGGCATTATGCCTGGATTTATCCATGAGCCTGGAAATATTGGAGTTATTTCCAGATCAGGGACTTTGACCTATGAAGCTGTTCATCAGCTGGTCTCCGCCGGGCTGGGACAATCAACTTCAATTGGTATTGGGGGTGACCCAATTATCGGCACAACCTTTATTGATATGTTCGCTCTCTTTGCTGATGATGATGAAACTGAGGGGGTAGTCCTCATTGGTGAAATTGGCGGTACTGCGGAAGAAGAAGCTGCACAATGGGTTTTAGATAATAATTTCACAAAACCGGTTGTCGCATTTATTGCAGGACAAACAGCTCCTCCTGGCCGTAGAATGGGGCATGCTGGTGCTATTATCTCCGGAGGGAAAGGAACTGCCAAAGAAAAAATAAACGCTCTGAAGTCAGCAGGTATTCATGTTGCAGACAGTCCTGCGGAAATTGGTATCACCATGATAAAAGCACTTCAATCATAATTTTGGAGAAAAAATAATGATAACTCGTACTTTGGCAATTATTAAACCGGATGCAGTGAACGCCGGATATACAGGGAAAATACTGGATAAAATAATTCAAGAAGATTTTAGGATACTCGGCATGAAACAAATAAAAATGTCTTTACAACGGGCACAAGGCTTTTACGCTGTTCATACAGGAAAACCATTTTTTGAGGAATTAACCAAATTTATGTCCTCCGGTCCCTGCATTGTTTTGGCATTGGAAAAAGAAAATGCTGTAGATTCATGGCGTGAAGTAATTGGAGCGACAAATCCAGAAGAAGCAGATGAGGGAACAATCAGAAAAGAATTCGCAAAAAACGTTGGTGAAAATGCTGTTCATGGTTCAGATTCCGATGAGAATGGACTACAAGAAATAGCCTTTTTCTTTTCAGAAGCGGAACTTATTGGGAATAAATAAATCTGTAATTCAAATTGCATTTTACCTTTCATCCTCTCAAATTCTGCATGTATAATTAATAAAAAAATGATCATTCAATCTTTGAACAAACTGTTTTTAGTAACATTAGTGCCCTTCTTTTTATTATTTGCTCAAGCATGTGGTGAACAAGGAGAGGAAGGCATTGTGGGCAGTTTCCATACAATTAATGCAATCCTTCCAGAAGAAAATGGTTCCTTTGACTTTCAATGGTCTATTATCGCTCAACCAGATGCAAGTAATCTTTCCAAGAAAAATCTCATATTTAACACAGATAATGCAGTGATGACTTTCATACCAGATGTGGAAGGGCATTATATCTTTCAAGTATCTATCTCTCAATATAATGATGAATTATCTGTTCAAACTTTTCCATATAACATTTCAGCTTATTTAATTGCAGAAGATCAGGAGAATGGTGATCAAGTGATAGAGGTGGCGTCCAGCAGTAACGATATTGATGCATGGCTTCAAGAAAAAATTGAACAAGAGGAAAAGCCTGAAGTAGAAAGTCCACCACCACCTCCTCCTTCACCGCCAGTGAAAAAGACAAGTCAGAAACCGGTTTTAAAAAAATCCGAACCAAAAAAGCAGCCAATCAAAAAAACGAGTACAAAAAAATCAAAATCAGGTCCTGCTGCTTCCTCCAATAAAAAACGTTTTACTGTTCAAATAGGTTCACAACCATCATTTAATGAAGCTAAAGCCATTGCTTCTGAATTTATTGAAATTGGATATGATGCCTATATTGAAAAATCATTCATTAAAATGAAGAACCAATTCTGGTATCGCGTACGGGTTGGAAGTTATGATAGCTATGATACCGCCGTTTCTTTAGCTACAACCATCGCTACAACTAAGAACGTCCCCACATGGGTTGACAATGTTCGAAACGAATAACTAAAATATCTAAAAGGAGAAAAATATTATGGGTCCAATGAAATTGCATTTTGATATCCGGGACATTTTTCGTGCTCCTAGACTCGCTCTAAGCGGAAAGAAAATCTGGATATTTATTGTAGGGAACATTGTTGGATATGTTTCCTACTGGATTTTGACTTATGTAGCATTTGCATTAGCCGGTATGAACTTTTCCCAGGCTTGGTCTGATTATGGACTGTATCCGTGCTTATTTGGAAATGAGGCATCATGTTTTGCCTGGATAGTGTATTTAGCTGGTGTAGTAATATGGTTCTTTACAGTCTCACTCTCCTGCACAGCAGTTGCCAGAGTCACATACAAACAATTAAAGGGCGATGAATTTTTCTCTTCCGGTGATGCCTGTGCTTTTGTAAAGAAACACTGGCATCCCGTTATTTTTACTTCAATTTCATTGCTTTTGATCATCGTCTTTTTTCTCATAGGGGCTATGACTTTTGCCCTTTTTGGCAAGATTCCCTACGTGGGTGAATTTCTGTTTGTCATTCCATATCTTTTCTATTTCTTTGGAGCTGTTTTTACGATCTATTCAGCAATTGTATTTTTTATTGCCCTCACCTACACTCCAGCAATTGTTGCTACTTGCGAGGAAGACACGATGGGAGCTGTTTTCCAAAATTATTCCATCGCCTGGTCTCAACCCTGGCGGATAATCCTGTATCATATGGCTCTTTTACCAATTGGACATATAGGCATTTGGATATTCAAATATTTTTGGTTGGGTGCATTCAAATTAATCAACTGCGTCTATGGTTGCTCATGGTTTATGGGTACAAAACTGGCAAATATTGTTGCCTATGCTTCTAATATTATCTGTCCTGAAAGTGTATGCAGACTATCATCTTCATTTTGCAGCTTTAGCTCTGGTCCATCCTGCTGTGTCGGTAATGTATCTTCTTGCTGTGCCATTTCTACTAATGTTGATTTAGTATCCATATCCGGTACGGAAACAATGGCCGGTGTAATTCTGGCAATTTTTCTCTTTTTGCTTGTGCTTGCTGTTATTTCCTATGGTTTATCAATACTCTCTGTAGGTGAAACCATCATGTTTGTGATTTTCAAAAAGAAATCAGATGATGATAATCTATTGGAACGAAAAGATGAAGATGAGCTGGAGAAAGAGGAAGAATTTGAGACAGATGAAACGCCTGATGAAAAAGATTCTGAAGATTCAGATTCCGAAGAAACGGAGACTGATGAAGAAAAACCAGATGAGGATTAAACCTCTTTTTCTTCAGGTAAATAGAGCATCAGTTTCATTTAGCAGAAAAGATTCTATTCCCTCAAGGTAACCTTCAGTCAAAATCCATAAATGAAGCTATTAAGAAGCGAACTGGTAGCAGGCTTTTCGGATAAACTCTTTGAAATTCCGGTAAGTTCCCTGAATCTAAAAGGATTAGAATTCAGAAAAGAGATCATTATGTGCAGACTTTCATCCGAATCTATTCCAAAAGGATTCACGCTGAAAGGCTCCCTGGCATTCTCCTTTCTTAAATCATGTGACCGATGTTTAGAGAAATTCGAAGATGTTCATAATCCTGCTTTTAAACTCTGGTTGACATCCAATATGGATCTGATTAAAGATGAAAATATCGATGTAATCCCCTTTCCAAATACCATGAGTGATATAGACCTAAAAAATGTCTTCCACGATTTCATTTTTCTTGAGGACCCTTTGAAATATTTATGCAGTAATGATTGCAAAGGATTATGTCATCATTGTGGATTAAATTTAAATAACAATTCCTGTAATTGTGTTACTATTTCAACAGATACTCCGTTTGATATGTTGGAAAACATGGTCAGGTAACATAATACACTGAACAATACCTAAAGGATAAACTATGGCATTACCAAAAAGAAGACAGTCAAAAGCACGCAGCCGAAAACGCCGCACCCATTACAAATCCACACCTGTTTCCTATGCTAACTGCCCCCAGTGCGACTCAACAAAAATGCCCCACAGAGCTTGTCCAAATTGTGGGTATTACCGTGGTCGTCCAGTTGTATCTGCTACGGAGTAAATTCCAAAAAATATGAAAATTGCACTTGATGCAATGGGAGGAGACTTTGCTCCTGCTGCTGTGATCAAAGGAGCTGTAGAGGCATTGTCATGCACTCCGAATAATGTCGAATTAATACTCCTGGGAAACGAAGATCTCATCCAAAAAGAATTCTCTTCTCTTCTCCCCTCCAGGATTTCTATTCACCATTGCCCAGATTCAATCACCATTCAAGACCGTGCTTCAACTGTAGTGAAATCCAAACCTGACTCCTCCATTGTACAAGGGATCAAAATGGTAAAAGAAAATAAAGTAAATGGATTTATCAGTGCCGGTCATACAGGTGCTGTGTTAGCTGCCTCTCTTCTGATTCTTGGAAGGATTCCCGGTGTTCGGCGCCCAGCCCTTGGGGTATATATCCCAACCAATGTGGGTGGAAAAATTCTTTGCGATGTAGGTGCAAATCCTGATGCTAAACCATTTCACCTCTTCCAATTCGCCACAATGGGCTCCCACTACCTTGATCATATCGAAGGGTGCAAACATCCAAAGATCGGCTTAGTAAATATTGGTGAAGAATCAAATAAAGGGAGTGACCTTTACCGGGAGACATACAAAATATTTAAAGATAACCTTCCTGATTTTGTTGGAAATGTTGAGGGAAGAAATTTGCTGAACAGTGAAGCAAATGTTCTTATATGTGACGGTTTTGTTGGAAATACCCTTCTTAAATTTGCAGAAAGCTGGATAGATATTTTCGGGTCAGAAATCAGAACGAAGATAAAAGAGAAACTTTCCTATAAATTTGGTGCTTTTCTACTAAAACCAGTCTTTGAAGATATCCGTAAGAACTACGACTACGAAGAACATGGAGGCGTGCCCCTCTTAGGTGTGAATGGTGTTTCCATTATTGCCCATGGAAGTGCGGGTTCTAAATCCATAAAAAATTCTATCCTAGCTGCAAAAAAATGTATAGATGAAAATCTAATCGAAGATACCAAAAACAGTATTTCTAACTATTTAGAACTTAATTAAATGAAGGCAGCAATAACCACTACAGCCCGGTATCTTCCTGAACGAATCATGACTAATTTTGACCTTGAAAAAATGGTTGAAACAAGTGACGAGTGGATCCAAACCCGAACAGGTATTGCTGAAAGACACGTTGTTGAGAAGGGACAGGCATCATCTTTTATGGCTACAAAAGTGGCTAAAATATTATTGCATAAATCCAAAACCTCCCCCGAAGACATCGATTTGATCATCATCGCTACGGTCACTCCAGATATGCTTTTCCCATCAACCGCCGCTTTGGTTCAAGATAATATTGGTGCTCACAAAGCTTGGGGTTTTGATCTTTCCGGCGCATGCACAGGATTTCTCTATGCTTTGGAAACCGGTAGGCTTCTCGTTGAATCAGGTAAATACAACAAAGTAATTGTTATCGGTGTTGATACAATGAGCTCAATACTGGATTATACCGATAGGAATACCTGTGTTCTGTTTGGCGATGGTGCTGGCGGCGTATTATTAGAGTCCTCAAAAAAAGAAAATGGTGTAATGGATTCTATCTTGTTTCTCGATGGCTCCGGCGGAAAATATCTCCATATGCCAGCAGGAGGAAGTCTCCTCCCTGCTTCCCACGATACAGTAGACAAAAAATTGCATTATCTCAAACAGGAAGGAAAAATCGTATTCAAATTTGCTGTAAAAAAAATGGCTGATGTTTGTTCAGAAATTCTAGAAAGAAATGGGTTGACCGGTGAGAAAATCAAATTATTCATTCCCCATCAAGCTAACAAGAGAATTATAGATGCTGCAGCTCAGCGATGTGGATTTACAGAAAAACAGGTACTTATCAATATCAATAAGTATGGAAATACAACAGCAGCCACTATCCCTATCGGACTGGATGAAGCGGTGGAAGATGGTGTCATTCAATATGGTGACTTAATTTTGCTTGCCGCTTTTGGAGCAGGGTTCTCATGGGGCAGTATGCTTCTGCACTGGGGGGTAGATTGACGAATACTGCATTTCTATTCCCGGGGCAGGCATCCCAAAAAATTGGTATGGGTTTTGATCTTTTCCAGAAATCAGAACTGGGAAAAAAATATTATGATCTTGCGAATGATATCCTGGATTGTGACATCCAGGATATTTCTTTCAATGGGCCAGAAGAAATTCTGAAACAAACAAAATATACTCAGCCTGCAATTTATGTTGTGAGTGTGATTCTTGGTAAATTACTCCTTGATAAAGGATTCACTCCCACAGTTGCAGCCGGACACAGCCTGGGAGAATATTCTGCTCTCACTATTGGAGGAGCATTCAATTTTCGTACTGGACTGAAGTTGGTCAAATGCCGCGCTGAAAGCATGCAAACTGCAGGTGAAATTCAAAATGGGACAATGGCTGCAATCATTGGTTTGTCCGATGATGAAATTCAATCAATTTGCGGATCATGTAGCAATGGAAACGTCGTTGTACCGGCAAATTATAATTCTCCTGGACAGGTCGTTATTTCCGGAGAAGTAAGTGCAGTTCATCTTGCTATGAACAAAGCAACAGAAGCAGGTGCTCGAAATGTAATTAAATTAAATGTCAGTGGTGCTTTCCATTCACCCTTGATGACTCCAGCGAGAGAAGCACTTGCAGAGATACTAAATTCCATCGAAATTCACGATACAATTATGCCGGTTTATTTAAACGTTTCTGCAAAACCAGTTACAAAAAGAAGTGATATCCGGAACGGTTTGATTAGCCAACTGGAAAAACCTGTTTTATGGCATAAGACTATAACTACCATGAATAAAAATGAAATAAACAAATATGTTGAAATTGGACCAGGCCGAGTTTTACAGGGATTGAATCGAAGAATTAATAGAACTTTTCAAACAACCGGGATAGAAACGCTGGACGACGTTATTCATTATGTTTAAGTTAACAGACAAAATTGCAATCGTAACGGGCGCATCCCGGGGGATTGGGAAAAGTATTGCAGAAACACTTTATCTAGCTGGAGCTAAAGTCATGTGCGTCAGCCGTCACTTGGAAGACGTTCAAAAAATCGCTGATAATTTGGGTAATGCTGGATCAGAGGCTATGGGGTTTGCATGTGATGTATCAGATACAAAGTCTGTAACTTCACTTGTTCAATCCATCATAGAGAAATACCACCGGATTGATATCCTCATTAACAATGCCGGAATTACAAAGGATGCTCTCATCATGAGGATGTCAGAACGAGATTGGGATGATGTTTTAAATACCAATCTGAAGGGTGCGTTTAACATGACAAAAGCAGTTTCCAGAACAATGATGAAAAATCGAACCGGGCGTATAATTAATATCTCGTCAATAATTGGGTTAACCGGAAATCCCGGGCAGATTAATTATGCTGCCTCCAAAGCGGGGCTCATTGGGTTAACGAAAACAACTGCGAAAGAATTCGCATCAAGAAATATTACAGCAAACTGCATCGCGCCAGGATATATCGAAACGGATATGAGCAATGCAATCAATGAAAAGAAAAAAGAAACACTCATGAAACAAATACCTTTAGGCCGAATCGGAAAACCAGAAGACATTGCCTCAATGGTCCAATTTCTTTCTTCTGATGAAGCTGGGTTTATCACCGGCCAAACGATCACTGTGGACGGTGGAATGGTACTATAAAATAAAAAGGAGAAATACATGTCAACGTTTGATAAAGTAAAAGACGTCATCATGGACAAACTAGGAGTTGAAGATGGTAAAATCAATATGGAAGCATCTTTTGTAGATGACTTGGGTGCTGATTCCCTAGACACAGTTGAATTGATAATGGAATTTGAAGAAGAGTTCGGAATTGAAATTCCTGATGAAGATGCCGAAAAAATGACAACGGTTGGTGCTGCAGTAGAATATATCGACGGACAATAAATCCGATTTGCTTGTACCGGGCGTAATGATTCATGCTGCGCTTTTCATCCATTTTCACTATGACCATTTTTCATTATAGTAAAAATACCTCATACAGGATTATCTCTTGTCTAAGAAAAAAGTTGTTATAACAGGACTGGGAGTATTAGCTCCCAATGGAAACAATATTCATGAATTCTGGGAATCTCTCTGCCAGGGGAAATCTGGAATTAATGCCATAACATACTTTGATACTGAAGGATTTTCTGTAAAAATAGCTGGAGAACTGAATGGATTTAAGGCTGAAGAACATCTAGAGACTTCGCAAATCCGAAAACTGGACCCATTTTCAATATTCGCTTTGGTGGCAGCACAAGAGGCAATCGAAAATGCTAAGATAAACTGGAATAATATTAATCTGCACCAGGTAGGGGTCATACTTGGAACTGGAGTCGGAGGTATCTACACATTAGAGGAACAACATAGTGTGCTTATGAATCGTGGTTCCCGTAGGGTTTCTCCATTTTTTGTCCCGAAGATGATCGCAAACATTGCTGCAGGACATGTGGCTATAAAATGGGGACTAAAAGGTCCAAATCATACAGTTACCACTGCCTGTGCATCCGCTACGGATGCTATTGGAATTGCAACACGTCTCATCCAGATCGGAGATGCCGATATGATCGTTGCTGGTGGTACAGAAGCAAGTATCACTCCATTGACAATCTCAGGATTTGCGAATATGAAAGCATTATCTCGTAATCCGGATAGTCAAACCGCAAGTCGTCCATTTGATAAAAACCGTGATGGATTCGTGATGGGAGAAGGTGCGGGAATCATGGTAATAGAATCTGAAGAACACGCCAAAAACCGTCAGGCCGAAATACTGGGTGAAATTGCGGGTTATGGTTCCACAAATGATGCCTCCCATATAACTCAACCACAAAAAGAAGGGGCAGTTCTCGCCATGAAAAAAGCAATTCAGGATGCTGGCCTATCACCGGCTAATATAGATTATATTAATGCCCATGGTACATCTACCCCTCTTAATGACAAAAATGAAACCAATGCGATTAAGGAGGTTTTTGGTGACCATGCATATTCTTTAAAAATAAGTTCTACAAAATCCATGACAGGACATCTCCTTGGAGCAAGCGGCTCAATCGAAGCCATTGCATCTGTAAAAGCAATGGAACATAACCTCGCCCCCCCCACAATCAATTATGTTACAGCAGACTCTGATTGCGATCTGGATTATGTTCCAAACACCGTCCAAAATTTTCCAATTGATACCGTGATGTCAAATTCATTTGGTTTTGGTGGACATAATGCAGTGATACTGATTAAGCGCTGGGAAGGCTGATTGATTGTCTTTTCTGAATTTTTTTCTCCGTAGTAGTAAATCCTCTTCTAATCATTATTCACAGCTTGAAAAAAAGATTAATTACAGGTTTAATAACCTGAGATACATAGAGCAAGCATTTACACATCGTTCGATCAGTCCAAAACCACGCCAAAATTATGAACGACTCGAATTCCTGGGAGATGCAATTATTGATATCGTAGTCAGCAAGGCTCTCATGAAAGAATTTCCGGAAGGGGATGAAGGATTACTTACCCAAAAACGATCAACACTTGTCCAAAAAGAGTTCCTTGCATCTATGGGGAAATTACTTGACCTTTTATCATACCTAAAAATTGAGTCAACAGTGAACCTCGATATAGAAAAAATTGCAAATAAACAACAGGCTAATCTTTATGAATCTCTCATTGGTGCTCTCTACTTAGATGGCGGACTACATCCATGTAAAGAACTCATCCTTAGTACAATATGGACTCATAGGATTGAAGCCTGGAAATCCACGAATTACAAGGGCAGGCTTATCGAATATTGTCATTCTTCTTCGTTGAGAGCTCCTAAGTTTCAAGTATCAAACATCACAGGACCTGATCATCAAAAAATATTTGAAGTCCATGTCCAGATTGATGACAAAATATTTCCTCCCGGGATGGGTTCAAACAAAAAGACCGCTGAACAATCAGCGGCCCAAAATACCCTCGAAATACTTACTAATTAAATTTAATCACTTAACTCCTTGATCCTGTCTCTGAGCAGCGCCGCTCTTTCATAATCTTCCACTTCCACTGCTTTTGATAACTGATCTTCCAAATGCTTCTGTATGGATTGAGAAACTTCGTTTAAATCATGGTCGATATCCTCTATAATTCCTACTTCTCCCATAACGATTTCATCAACCAGAATCGGTGCGCTCAACCTCAATGCAACAACAATTGCATCACTTGGCCTTGCATCCAGTGATCGCTTCCCAATTAATTTCCCCTTTAATTCCATTCGAGCATAAAACACGCCATCAATCAGGTCGGTAATTTTAACAGCAATTAATTTACTTTCAATTTCCTGAATAAGAGAACCTATCAGATCGTGTGTTAAGGGTCGGGGACTTTCAGCATTCTCCATCGCAAGAGCAATGGATTGAGCTTCAAAAGACCCAACAATTACGGGAAGACTTCGGTCTTCATCAATTTCCTTTAAAATGACTGCATAACTCCTACTTGGAGGATGAAACGTAATTTTATGAACTGTTACGGGAATCATAGTTTCAATTTAAACAGTTGGCAGATTGACTGACAATCCTTTTTACCCGTTTGATAGTTATTCTTGTCCAAAAATTGTTGATGTATTTATTTGACATATGATAATTAATTACAATTTACTCAGTTCTTTTTTCAGCTGAGTAATCTTTGCTACTGGCGATGGATCAGTCTCATGAGCAATAGCACACCAGTAACTGACCCAATCACCAAAATGAATTAAATGTAAAAACCGTACCATTCGATTCTTTTCCAAAACCTCCACTGTATACTGTGAAATGGCTGAATTGTTTAATATTGTTTTGGTTATTTCCTGGCGGATTCCAACTCTGTCATGGTGAGACTTATCTTTAATCCAAATCAATGCGATATATTGAAACAAATCTGAATTATTTTCCCAACCAACAATCTCATTATGATTTAACTCAGGTAATTCATTATGATAAGCAAGCATTTTGGCATTTTCGCAAAATTGTCCTTTCCATCGCATAGCAATAATATTTGTGGAATCAGCTTCTCCATAAATCACCGGTATTTTAGTGTAAATTTGTTGTGCAAGAGAATAGGTAGGGTTCTTGGCACTAGCTAATCCGTATTCTTCTCTTTTTACATTGAGCAGATCAATTAGTGACTCCAGATTGTGGCAAAATCGATCACTTATCAATCCCAGTTTTTGCATTAAAAATAGCATTGGAATAAACGAATAGGCCAAGGCAGCCCTTGGCTGAAGCCCCCCTGGTATTTTAATATAATCAAACCTCTCCTTGTCCAATCGTTTCATCAGTTCGCCCCCAGTAGTAATTCCAATAATCTCCGTCCCTTTTTGCAGGGCATCTTCATAGGCTGAAAGAGTCTCTTCTGTATCCCCGGAATAGGAGGAGCAAATCACTAATGTTTTTTCATTCGCCCAATTGGGAATTGAATATTGCCGTGAAACAACTACAGGTATCTTCAATTCATCTTTAATGAGAGCACACAGAATATCCCCGCCGATGGCAGAACCTCCCATTCCTACAATTATTACATTCTGCAAAGAAGTAATTTGTTTCTTTAAAGCGATCTGCTCGCCTATATCTAAAGCATGACGAACTTGGTCTGAAAAATTATAGATAGCCCCGTGCATATTATCTATGTCTATATTCTGTTTATTCACCTGTGTATCCTCTTGAATAATTACTTTATCCTCTTAAGAATTATATTTGTGAACTGTTTTAATTTATCACGGTGGCTTAAGGGAATAACATCCAGTTTTCCCCTGGCCTTACCCACATATTCTTCCACATATTTATGTGCTTTATCTATAATATTTTTTCTGTTTAAATAATCCCGAAGATGAAGAATAGCAGTCTGGGTTTCCATTTTTTTGATATTTTGCCAAGAGGATAACCACTCCTCTTGATTGTCTTCCCTGGCTAACACTGTCAATATTGTTTGTTTTCCAGAAATCAAATCACTCCCAAGACTCTTTCCTACAGTCTCCACATCTCCATAAACTTCAAGGATATCATCCTGGATTTGAAATGCTCTGCCCAGGTTTAATCCAAACGATCTTAGCTGGGTATTTGTTTCTTCAGTTTGATCACTTATAATTCCACTCAACTCAGCACAAAGACCAATAAGCCATGCTGTCTTTTTTTCAATCATCAAAAAGTAATCACTTAGAGAAATATCATAATTGTTTTCAAATGTCTTATCATAAGCTTGTCCTTCACAGACGATCAAGGCTGCTTTGTTGAATGTTTTAATCGCCGGAAGTGTTTTTGTTTTGATCTTGGCAATAATGAGTTGGGATACCACATAAATACCATCCCCAGAAAGAATTGCAGTGGATTCGTCCCATTTTTCATGGATGGTGTCCTGCCCATGACGGATATTATCCTGATCCATAATATCGTCATGAACCAGGGTAAAACTATGAAGGAGTTCAACCGCTAATCCTGCATTGATTATGTCTTCCCGATCTGCACCAAAAGCCTCGCCGATAAGATAAACCAAAATAGCACGCAGTCGTTTTCCCCCACCTGACAGAGTATAACGAATAGGTGTGTATAAATATTCCGGTCGAGAAGACAAATCAATTGTGGAAAGTGCTCCATCAATTTCAGCTCGTAGAGATTTTATTTGATCCGAAAATAAATCAGTGTCCTGGTTCAATCTCAACTTTTCCTATGCTTTGTAACTTGTTTAAAACAATACCTTTAATCTCTTCCATTCTCTCTAAGGTGTTGGCTTCAAATCTGCATACGATCACAGGCTGAGTATTTGAAGCTCGTATCAGTCCCCACCCATCACCAAATTTGATGCGGACTCCATCTACCGTACTGCAATCGTAGTTGGTATGAAAATAGTCAGCGGATTCCTCAGCAATTCGAAACTTTTCTTCATCTGACTCACAAGCCATCCTCATTTCAGGGGTAGAATAATATTTCGGTAGATTATTTACAAGATCTGATAATTTTTTATTTACTCTGGATAACATCTGGACAGTCCGGGCAGCAACATAAGTGGCATCATCATAACCAAAATAATCATCTGCGAAAAAGATATGGCCACTCATTTCCCCTCCAAATTTACATTGAAGGTCGGACATTTTCTGTTTGATAAGTGAATGACCCGTTTTCCACATTACCGGTGTGCCACCATGCTTCACAATCTCTTCTTCTAGTGCTTGGGAACATTTCACATCAAAAAGAACTTCATCATTGCCATGTATAATTTCTGGTAGGAATAAACACATGAGTTGATCTGACCAAACTATTTCTCCATTTTCAGCAATTACACCCACTCGATCACCATCACCATCAAACGCAATTCCAATATCATGCTGTCCTTTTTTCATCAATTCAATCAAATCCTTGAGATTTTCTTTTACTGTAGGATCCGGATGATGGTTTGGAAATGTGCCATCAATATCACAAAATAATTCCGTTAATTCCACGTTGGGAAGTTTTTTGAATATGGCGGGTGCATTAATTGCTGCGGCTGCATTGCCGCAATCCATAGCAACTCTCAATGGTTTTTCTACGGTAATTTTACTCAGAATCATATCCTCATATTCTTTAAGGAGACTATAGCGCGCTTCAGTGCCTTCTCCTTCCTCGAAATTTTCCTTTTCAATTATCTTCCGTATTGCCTGAATTGCTTCTCCGTAAACTGCCATTTTCAACATGGACATTTTAAACCCGTTAAATTCAGGAGGATTATGGCTTCCAGTGATTTGAACGGCACCCACAACATCCAGTTTGAACATGCTGTAGTAGTTAACGGGAGTGGGAACAATGCCAATGTTTATCACATCAACTCCTGTGGATAAAACCCCCGTTTTAAAATATTCAATAAGGGATGGTGTTGTTAACCGGACATCCCCGCTCAGGGCAATCTCCATACCACCATTACGCTTGACATATGTAGCAAATCCCTTCCCCAATGCTTCAACAACATCCGGTGGAAAATCTTCAGCAACTTTACCACGAATATCATATTCACGAAAAATATATTTATTTATATCCAAAATATTTCCTGTCTAAGATGATCAAAAATACAGCATATGATTTGTATTTACCCATATGTTTAAGATAAAAAACGTCTCAAAGTTTCAAAAGATTTTATCCTTATAACAAAAAAGCTGAGTTGTCAAACTCAGCTTTGAGATATTTTAGTGATTTAAAGAATTTAGCTTCTTTCTCATTGATATAAAAGTTTGATACGGCATCTCATGTATCATTGGGTTTATAAGCCATGTCGGAAT
>CAJWIT010000019.1 GCA_913041945.1 uncultured Fidelibacterota bacterium | reverse complement strand
GGCATAGTAACTTATGACGGGGTAGACCAGACTGTATTTTCTGATGACTATTACAGTCTTACAGCAGGGGGCGGTTCTGGAACAAAAACACTTGGCGGTGATGTGGCTGTTGCAGGGGATTTAACAATAGATACTGATGTTACAATTGAAATGGATACACATAACCTTACAGTAACAAATGCTACAGATATTGACGGTACCTTGGCTGTTGCAAACAACACTTTGACTCTGGATGGTACAAGCGATATTGATGGCACCATAACTATTTCTACAGGGACTGTAGATGCCAATGGTGCGTTTGATGCGAATGCTGGGTTTGTCACTTTTACTGATGCTGGTAACTTGAACTTATCCTCCACGGTAGCAGACTTGGGTATGTTATCTGATAATTTTGGTACTGTGACTTATGACGGGGTAAACCAGATTGTATTTCCGGATATCTATTACAATCTTACAGCGGGAGGCGGTTCTGGTACAAAAACACTTGGTGGTGCTGTGACTGTTGACAATGATTTAGTAATAGATGCTGGTGTTACTTTTGATGTTTTCAGCAGTGAAAACTATTCAGTAAGTGTAGGGAGTGTCTTGGAGAATAATGGCACTTTTTCTGCACAAGAAGGGACGATTACTTTTAATGGCTCTTATAGTCAGGTATTCACTCCAGGAAGCAGCACCTATTATAACATAACCCTAAATAATGCAGGCGATGATAAACTTCTTGTGATTGCTGGTGACCTTGATATACAAAATGAATTAACACTCACTAATGGGGCTCTGGACCTTGATACAAATGATCCTGCTATTTCTATAGGGGGAGACCTTGCAATTATCAGCGGTACTGAGTGGATAAAAGGTGATGGAACTGTGACTTTTGATGGTGTAACACAATCATTATCAGATGCGAATACTACTCCTAATGATTTAGGTGACGCTCTTATCAATTCCTACATATCGATGACTGTAGCAACAAATGTAATATTTACTTCCTTTGAAATATCATCAGACAGTAAAAGCATTGTTGACTCAAGCGTCACCTTGATGATTGCTGGAGCCCTCACTATTTCTGGTGAGTTGGAAATGGCTGATGGTTCTGTTGTGGATGCAGGTGGAGATGGAACTGTATCTGGAACATTAGATATGGACGGTACCTCTAGACTGAATATGGAAGGGGATCTTAGTTTCAATGGGACAATGGAAGCAGACACTGACTCCAGAATTGATTTGGATGGATCGTCACTTCAAACAATTTCCGGCGCTCCAGCTTTTGAGCCTACCTTTAACAGTATTTTCAGCAGTTCCAGTGCATCAGTATTTAATTTGACAGCCACCATCAATGATACGCTTGATGCTGGAGGAGAAGATTTCACTATTTCAACTGACCAAACACTTACAATGGCATCTGGAAGTGTTACAATCCTGTCGGGAGGTATCTGGACGAGGGATGGTACTTTAACTCTTAGCACTGATTCTAAGGTTTTATATACATCAAATGACCAGAGTACCATGGACAGCCTAACGTATAGAAATGTGGAACATGATGGGGGCATTCTGAGCCAGGGTGGCACTTTTGAAGTTGACGGTATTTTTACAAATACTTCAGGTAATTTTTATGCTTCAGAAAATATTACTGCAAATGGTATTGTATGGACTGGAGGTACAGTAGGTGGACTACCCTCACAAACCTGGGATATTGGTGAAGATGGCATAGATATCAATGGAGGTATATTTGTTGCAACAAGCGATATTTTCACAGTAGCTGGAAATTGGGACATGACTGGTACTGGTTCGTTTATTCCAGGAACAGGTACAGTTATCTTTGACGGTACAGCTCCACAGAGTATTACCTCTGCAGACCAGGCATTTTACAGTATTCAGAATAGTAATATACTTGGAACTGTTAGTATTGCTGATAAATTTGAAATAGGGACGGGAGGATTTCTCACAATTGATGAAAGCGCTGTCTTTGCCACCGCGGGCAATGAATTTTATGATCACAATCCCGGATCCCATATAATAAACAATGGTACTTTTGAAATATACGGTGATGAAACATTTACAACAGATGAACTTAGTATTCCTGGAAACACATTAGTAGTGGGAAGCATTTTTGCTACTAACCTGGATTCTCTTGAGAATGTGGAGTTTAATCCTACTGGAGGGACTGTAATCCTTGGAGATGATGTAGACTATATATATGGAAATATACTGGTTGCTGAAAACACTACGTTTGATATGGATATTTATGATCTTACTCTGGCAAACAGGAAAACAATAACTAATGAAGGCATCTGGTCAGCTCCAGCCAGCGGGAGCCAATTCATCTGTTCAGGTAATGCTGCATTTCTTGGTGGGGATATGAACTTTTCCAAGTTTTATGCGGTTTCTGCAGATACTGATACAATCATCTTTAAAGGTAGTCAAACGTACACAATTTCTGATACCCTTACTCTTGTAGGTGTTGATGATGGTGGGGAATTATTAATTACAAGCGATGAGGCTCCATCCAGGGCAACTGCAATTATTGATAATACTGGAGATGCTCAATTTGTAGACTATGTAAAAGTATTTAATGTCAATGGAACAGAAGAGCATCCTATAACTGCCACAAACTCCTGGAGTATGGGAGGTACAACAGATTATTGGAATTTTGCTGTGATGTACTATACGTTTGAAACAACGGGTAACTGGGACATAGCTGAAAATTGGGAACAGAATTTTCTTCCATCAGAAACTGATAATATACAAGTGCTTTCCGGAATAACTCTTTTTATAAATGGCAATAGGACTATAAATCATATGGTTATTGACGGAGTCCTCGATATAGGTGGGGATATCCTGATTGTAAATGGCAGCAGTGTTGTTGCTGATAGTATACATATTGGAACTGGAATGTTAGATGCCAATGGACCTTTCGATGCCACGGGGGCAAAAATCACTTTTACTGATGCTGGTAATCTCACGTTAGATTCTACAGTAACAAGCTTAGGAATATTATCCAGTGATAATGGTACAGTGACTTATGATGGGGAAGATCAGTACGTTTTTGCTGATACATATCATCAACTTATTTTTGATGGTATAGGGGGAAAAACACTAACGGGCGATGTGTCTGTTAACAATAATCTTATTGTGAATACCGGGGATACTTGTATTGTTGGAACCAATACCATTACAGTTGAGGGTTTAACCGACATTAATGGTACCATAACAATTAATAGTGGTAGTGTGGATGCGAATGGTATCTTTGATGCAATAGGAGGCACAATCACCTTTAATGGAGCTGGCAATTTGTATTTGGATTCAACAGTAACAAGTCTTGGTACGTTTTCTGCAAGCTATTCTACAGTGGCTTATGATGGAAGAAGTGCCCACCAATGGGTGAAGGAAGCAACTTATCATGACCTTACTTTAGCTGGACATGGAGATAAAGAGTTGTCCGGTGATATCGGTGCAACAGGAGATATAAGAATTGATCCAGGTGTCGACTTTGATGTTTCCTACATTAATAATTATTCTATAAATATAGAGGGTGACTGGATAAACAATGGAACGTTTAATGAACAAAATGGATTAGTCACTTTTGACGGGAATGATATTCAACATATATATTCAGTCGACTCTTTAAGTGGAAGTAATAAACAACAGGATTTTTATAATTTAACTATCAACAATACTGGTGCCACTGATACTGTTGTCATGGGTGGAGATTTTGATATAAAGAACAATCTTACACTTGAAAGTGGAACGATAGATTGGGAAGATATTGATCCAAGTATCCAAATAAAAGGAAATTTAACCATAAGTGATGGGGCAGTATGGATAAAAGGGAATAAACCTCTCATATTTAACGGTAGTACCCATTTTTCTGACACAAACCTTCAAGTAAGTAATTTGGGGCGTGTTGAAGTTATGGATAGTTTATTTATTTTTACGGATATGGCAGTGGACAATCTTTTTATTCCTTCTACTGGGACCTTTGGTCATACACCATCGCTTGCACTATATAACACAGGCGATTTAGTGGTTAATGAGGAGGGAGCTTTCGATAGTGATTCAATAAGCATCACTTTTAATGGGGACACAACCCAGACTATTTCTGGAGTAAATAATTTCTATAGTCTTTATATAAAAAGTTGTGATTCCTGTGTTGTTGAATTGTCAGATACAAATGATGTAATATTTGTAACTAACGGAGTATCTATAGAGACTGGAAGATTAAATCTCCCATATTCTAGCAACTTAGAATCATTGACTATTAATGAAAAAGGTGCCCTGCAATCAGGAGATTTAATTCAATTAACGGGTTCCTGGAGCAATGACGGAGCATTTCTGCATAATAATGGAAAAGTAATATTTAAAGGAGTTAATCAATCAATTAACGGAAATACTGATTTTTATGAACTTACAAAAGAAACTTCAGTTGCTGATACGCTCACCTTTGAAAAAGAAACCCTTCAAACCATAGCGAGCAAAATTGATTTGATCGGTGGGAATGTAAACAACCGTTTGGTTCTGAGAAGTAATAGTGATGACTTAAGTCCTGTTCCGTTTGAACTTGCTTTAACTCAAGATGGTTTACAAACACTTGAATATTTACGGATCAAAGATGGTAACGTATCTAATGGCGATACCCTTGTATGTCTCTATTCTCAGGATGCAGGCGGTAATGCAGGATGGGTATTTATTAACTCCGCTCCTGTAATAAGTTTTCCAGATGAAGTTCTAAGCTATAGTGAACATGATACCCTAAAATTGTTTGGTGAAAATGAAATCATTACGGTTTCTGATTTGAATGATGATAGCTTATCATCCGCTATTGTAAGAATTTCAACTAATTATTATTCAACAGAAGACACGTTAATGTTTACTGAACAAAATGGGATTACAGTTGATTCAACCTGGGGGGAAAATGGGTTTGTCGATTCAACAGGGACACTCAAGCTTATTGGTGACGATTCCCTGGCAGTTTGGGCATTTGTATTAAAAAATGTACACTATCTAAATTTGAGTGATAATCCCATGGAAGAAGATCGTACAATTGAGATTTCTGTAAATGATGGGGAAAAGGAAAGTGCTCCATATAACCGAATAATTCAAGTAGCTAACGTGAATGACCCACTTTTTATCACATCTCAAGATTCCATATATGCTACTGAAGGTACATATTTCCAATATATCGGTACTGCATCAGACCCGGATGATTATTTATTCACGTGGAATTTCCATTCTTTTCCTTCCTGGATGGTGACCAATAGTGACAGTATATATGGGATACCACCAAATTATACAAGAGACACCACTTTTACAGCTATTTCAAGCGATGGTGAATTCTTTGATACTCTACTAGTAAATGTTTTTATTACACAGATAAACAAACCACATCCGGCTGTTGCAGTGGTACAGAACAATGCTTTCTCTAATCATTTTGAATTTGTTGTAGTTGACACTATGGCAAAAGTCATAGAGGAGCCTAGGTTGACCGTGAGCAGTACCACTGATGAAGAAGTCAGCTTGACAACGATTGCTGACTTTACTTTTGGTGGCCACCATTATTTTGAAACAATCCCAGGGATTTGGTATATCAAGGTGGTAGCAGAAGGAGATGTAGGGGTTGATAGCGTTATGCGGGAGATGGGTATAACAGTCGCAAAAGCAATGAATCCTTGGATCGGATTCAGCCCGGATAGCTTGTTGCGCATTAATGGTAGTGCTGGGGCAGTACGATCTGACAAGCCTATTCTTGTAGTAGACTCCACATTGTTTCGTATTAATTTCCGTGATCGGGCCTCTTACCGTATAGGAAATGAATCCATGATCTTTGAAAAAGCGGTTACTGTTTCTATCCAATCTAGTGATGACCTTGCAATTTATCGAATGGAAGGGGACACTTGGATAGAATTACCTTCTATGTCAATGAATGGACAAATTGTTACCTATACAAAAAAAATGGGATATTTCAGGCTTGGAGCTAAAACTATGATCATCCCAGAAATAAGCAGTTTACATCAAAACTATCCCAATCCATTTAATCCTGTCACAACAATTATGTATGATGTGGGATTTTTACAGGGTCCGAATCAAAAAATAAATATTTCGGTGTATAATATTCTTGGTCAACATATTACTACTTTAGTAGACAAATATCATGAAATAGGAAGACATTCCCTTCGGTGGGACTCCAGAGATAAATGGACAAAACCTGTAGCAAGTGGAATGTATTTAGTATATATGAGATCAGAGTCTGGCTTTGTTCAAACAAAAAAGATAACGGTGTTGAAATGATCAATAAATTCAATTTTATTTTTTCTATAATACTGATTACATACTGTTTGACATTTCCGGGATGTGGTGGTCGACCAGATTATGTTGCCACGGAAGATGATCTTGCAGAAGAAGGATGGGACTTATATCGTGATGGTAAATATTTAGAGAGTGCTGAATGGTTTCAGTATTCTATTAATACTAACCCCACCTTGGACGGCTATAATGGTTTGGGATGGTCCTACGGAAAATTATCATATCAGGATCATTTGGACATAAGCATTGTTAATTTCCTGGAATATGAGACTTTATTGGATTCTGCAATTGTTAATTTCCTGGGGTATGAGACTTTATTGGATTCTGCAGCAGCAGCAAACTTATCACTCAATGATGTATGGACAATAAGAGATATTTTTGCAGGTCTCTGTTTTGCATATAGTGCTAATGGAGAAGATTCAACGGCTATTGGCTATGGTGATTTACTTTTCAGTTTTGGATGGTATGATTGGTCTTTTTTAAATGAACCGGGATTAGATTCACTTGATGTATTAATTACAGTTGCTAAGTCCGCATATTTCATTGCTGATTTTGAGATGAGCATAAACAAAGTTAATTATATTATGGATAAAAAGGATCTCGGATCATTTAATCCAAATATCAGTACACCCCAAGGAAGATTAGCACTTATTACAAAAATAGAGGAGCTCCAGCTAATTTTAGCTCCTGAATAAATATGATATTATTAGGGCATGGATTTACTTTCAAACAGCACCCACGAACGCTTTATGAAACAGGCAATCCAACTAGCCGAAAATGCAGGCAAACTTGAGGAGATACCCGTTGGTGCAATTGTTGTTAAAGATAATAATATTATTGGGAGAGGTTATAACCAATGTGAATCCTTAAAGGATCCCACTGCTCATGCAGAAATGATCGCAATTACTGCAGCTGCAAATACAGTTGAAGACTGGCGATTAACAGATTGTACTCTTTATGTCACCAAGGAACCATGTCCCATGTGTGCTGGGGCAATAATTAACAGCAGACTGAAAATGGTCATATTTGGGACCTATGATGAAGAAAAGGGCTGTTGCGGTTCATTATATCAATTATGCGGTGATCCACGATTTGGCAATAATATTTCAGTGAGAGGCGGAATTTTTGAAGACAAGTGTAAGGAACTTCTCAAAACTTTTTTTAAAACAAAACGCAAAGAATAAATAAGGATTTAGACTCATTGAAAAGTTTCAACCTGAGCAGTGTTTACAGCATTTTCAATTAAGGGTTCCAGGTTACAGTTATTTTCAGATTCTAATACATCTTTTATTCTGGCTTTTATAGCTGGATGCTTCGGTACGAAAAGTGTGCAGCAATCTTCATGTGGCTGAATTGAAATATCATATGTACCAATTTTTTTAGCAACTTCTATTATTTCCTGTTTATCAAAGCCTACCAGTGGTCGTAGGATGGTATGTATGCCTGCATCTTCCACAACTGTCATATTTTCAATTGTCTGGGATGCAACTTGCCCTAAAGCTTCTCCTGTAACCAGTGCTTTTGCTTTTTCCTTTTTTATAATATTTTCAGAAATGCGAATCATACACCGTCTATAGTGGAGGACCAGTAATTTCGGATTTGCATTGGCAAATATTTCATCTTGTACCGGGGAAAATTCAATTATATATAATTTTGCTCTCAAATGAAATTTTGTGAGCAATTGTACCGTTTCCCGCACTTTTTCGATGGAAGCAGGGGAGACATGGGGAACTGAGTGAAAATGGATGTATAGGGGTGATGCTCCCCGTTTCATGGCATAGTATGCAGCTACCGGTGAATCAATGCCTCCTGAAAGCATCACACCAACTTTTCCGCTGACACCTACAGGCAGTCCACCAGGTCCGGAAATTTTTTGTGTATACACAAAAGTTCCTTCCTGAAGCATATCAATGTAACACGTGGCTTCCGGGTTGCTGAGATTCACTGTCTTTTTTAGTTTACTGACAATCTCTGCACCAATTTCTTCGTTTATTTTCTGAGAACTGTAGGGGAGATAGGGATCAGACCTTCTTGCAGTAATACGAAATGTGTCAAAGGTGATATCTTTCAATATTTCCAGTGCAGATAGTTTCATTGAATCCAAGTCAGGATGGATTTTAACAGCAGGAGCAAAATAAGCAAGCCCAAACCGGTTTTCCAGGGTTGATAGAATTGAATCAATAGAATTGGTGTTAGACTCTGATAAGCTGATTAAAAAACGACCGCGAAGTTTCTCTATTTTATCGATCGCATTCGGTACGGTCACATTGAGAGCATCGTGAATATTTCTTTTTAAGGTATTTTCAAAATAACTGCGGTTTTTTCCTTTTAAGCCAATTTCAGAATAGTGGCACAGGATATGAGTGGTTTTCATACTATAATTTACATGTTTCTTTGGATGACCTTTTTATAAATTATTCCTGGTAAGAAGAACAAAAATGAGCCTATTCCCACCTATTGAACCATATAATGATCTTTTCTTGAAAGTGTCTGACTTGCACACTATTCATGTTGAAGAAGCAGGAAATCCAGACGGAAAACCGGTCGTTTTTGTCCATGGAGGCCCAGGCGGAGGAATTGAATCTATTTACCGTCAGTATTTTGATCCAGAAAAATGGCGAATAGTATTGTTTGACCAACGGGGATGTGGAAAAAGTACGCCTTTTGCAGAACTGGCTGAAAATACCACATGGGATCTGGTCTCAGATATGGAAAAGATTCGGAATTATCTTCACATTGAAAAATGGGTTGTTTTTGGAGGGAGCTGGGGCAGTACTTTATCACTTGCCTATGCCCAGTCATATCCGGATAAAGTGAAAGGTCTTATACTGAGAGGCATATTCTTACTCCGTCATAAAGAGATACAGTGGTTTTATCAGGAAGGAACCAGTAATATTTACCCCGATGCATGGGAAAACTATATAAAACCAATTGATGAAGGGGAGAGGGATGATCTACTCCCCGCATACTATAAAAGGCTGACCAGTAAAAATAGGGAGATTCGTTTAGAAGCTGCCAAAGCATGGAGTGTGTGGGAGGGAAGTACCAGTAAACTTCTGCCAGATGAAAAGACTTTGCATCGTTTTGGTGAGGATGAATTTTCAGAGGCCTTCGCAAGAATTGAATGCCATTATTTTATAAATAAGGGATGGTTTGAGCCTGAAGATCAACTCTTACAAAATATTTCTGTGATTCGGCATATTCCAGGTGCCATTGTTCAAGGTCGATACGATGTGGTTTGTCCTATGATTTCTGCCTGGGAACTGCATCAGGCCTGGCCGGAAGCTGAATTCCATATAATAAAAGACTCTGGACATTCCATGACAGAACCGGGCATTGCAGAAAAATTGGTTCAGCTCACAGAACAATATGCTGATTCTTGAGAGTAGTTTCTTCGAATAGAAGTGAAAAATCAATTAAAATCAATACAAGACACACTTTTAATGGGACCGGGCCCATCTTGTGTCCATCCTTCTGTCTATAATGCTTTAGCCACAAACACTATAGGTCATCTTGATCCATATTTTATTAACCTCATGGATCAAATCAAAGGGTATCTAAAAATATTGATGAATACCAGAAATAGGTTGACTATACCCGTATCCGGGACTGGATCTGCTGGAATGGAAACGTGCTTTGTAAATTTACTTGAAAAGAACGATAATGTATTAATTCTTATCAATGGTGTTTTTGGTACACGCATGGAGGATGTAGCCAGCCGTTTAGGGGCAAATGTAGATGTGTTAAAATTTGAATGGGGCACACCTGTTATAGTGGATGCTGTTGAAGGTCAATTAAATAAAAAGAATTATGATTTACTGGCAGTGGTTCATGCAGAGACATCTACCGGTGTGTGTAATCCCATAAACGAAATTGGTGAATTGATTAGAAAGAAGAAAACATTATACCTGGTTGATTGCGTCACGAGTCTAGGAGGAATGGAAGTCAAAATGGATAAATGGCATATTGATGCTCTCTATAGCGGAACACAAAAATGCCTCTCCTGCCCGCCTGGTTTAGCCCCAGTCAGTTTTTCTGATCGGGCTGTAGAAAAATTAAACAATCGAAAAGCTAAAGTGCCAAACTGGTATCTTGATTTGAGTATGATTACCCAATATTGGAGTGGTAAAAGCAGGGTATATCATCATACAGCTCCCATTAATATGCTTTATGGATTATATCAGGCCTGTTACAATATCATACAGGAAGGAATGGAAGCAGTGTTCAAACGACATATGAACATGCACAATTTACTCATATCAGAATTAGAACAAATGGGGATCCAAATACTGGTAGAAACACAATCTCGTTTACCCATGCTGAATTCCCTGATTATACCTGATGGAGTAGATGATGGTGAAATCCGATCCAGGTTACTCAATGAATATCAGATTGAGATAGGGGGAGGATTAGGTCCGCTAACAGGGAAAATATGGCGTATTGGACTCATGGGGGAAACAGCAAGGGAAGAGAATATTATCCGGTTGATTGATGCTCTTAAAAAATTACTGTAGTGTATGACAAAAGGTACACACAGCTACATTGAGGATACACGGAACGAATCAATATTAATCAATATAAACGGCCAGCTTTTTCCAAGACAGGAAGCAAAAATATCTGTTTTTGATAGTGGATTTCTCTTAGGTGACGGTGTTTGGGAAGGCATTCGTCTTCTGAATGGCAAGCTTGTCTTTATAAAAGAGCACCTGGACAGGCTTTATGGTGGGGCAAAAATCCTGTCAATTGAAATTGGGTTTACGTTTGACAGAATGATTGATCTTATCAGTGAAACCCTTGAAGCAAATAATATGGAAACCGGTGTTCATTTACGCGTCATCGTTTCGCGAGGGTTAAAAAAAACACCGTATCAACATCCCAATGCAAACTGTGGGGCGCCGACAGTTGTGATCATCCCTGAGTATAAAGAAGCTGATTCTGCAGTCAATCAACAGGGTATCTGCATCAAGACTGTTTCCATTAAAAGAAGTACTCCCGAAGTTCAGGACCCACATATTAATTCCCTTAGTAAGTTCAACTGTATTGCTGCGTGTATAGAAGCAACAAAATTAGGTGCAGATGAAGGTCTTATGTTGGATAAAAATGGTAATGTTTCTACCTGTAATTCCACTAACTTTTTTATTGTGCGTGATGGTGAGGTATGGACATCATCAGGAGAGTATTGTCTTCCGGGTATTACAAGAAAAGTTGTGATTGACCTTTGCAAAGAAAATAATATCTTTGTGCATGAAAGGGATTTTCAATTAAAGGAGGTACATTCAGCTGATGAAGCTTTTGTTACTGGTACATTTGCCGGGATTATTCCTGCCATAGAAATAGATGAAAAAACACTGTCTCATGGGAAACGTGGTCTTCTAACGAAGAATCTACAGGAACTGTATGGTCAGAAACTCCATCAACTTTATCCAAAACAGCAATGATGGACAGTGTGCATATTGCAATGTGGTCGGGTCCACGGAATATTTCTTCAGCCATGATGCGTTCTTTTGAAAATCGTCCTGACACTATTGTCACTGATGAACCTTTTTATGCCCATTACCTTGTGAAAACCGGGATAAAACATCCCTTAAGGAAAAAAATTATTCAGAACTCTGAGTGTAATTTCGATAATATTGTCACATATCTTACCGGCTCCATTCCGGATAAGAAAAAAATATGGTATCAGAAACATATGGCTCACCATAACCTGCCGGGCATGGATATTCATTGGACTAAAAAAGTTACTAACTGTTTTCTTATTCGACATCCAAAAGAGGTCATATTATCCTATGAAAAAAGATTCCCTATTGGCAACATTGATCAACTTGGTTATAAACAGTTATGTGTTCTTTTTGAATACCTTAAGAAAGAAACAGGTAAAAGCCCACCAGTTCTTGATTCCAGGGATATTTTAAATCATCCAAGGGAGATACTCAATAAACTGTGTGATAAAATTGGAATATCTTTTATGGATCAGATGCTTTCCTGGCCTTCAGGCAGCAGAAAAAGTGATGGAATGTGGGGTCAGTATTGGTATAAAAATGTGGAAGATTCCACCGGATTTCAAAAGTATCAAGAAAATAACAAAAAGCTTCCAGATAAATTATTGTCACTTTACAAAGAATGTTTATCATATTTCGATAAACTATATTTACACCGGATCCGACCACAAATACAACCAGAGGAGAATGGATAGATATGCTGAAAAAACTATTCATTACTTTACTGATAGCGCTGAATTTTTATACACAATTTTGTTTCCCAAAATTTATGGCAAACCAAAATATCAGGTTGAGTAGTTTAAAAAACCATCAACAGGTAGTTGATTTTACTGTTGAGGCTATATATGAAGTGGATAACCAGAATCCTCTAGGTGCACGTTTTCGCCATAATCAAAGCGGATTTGTATTGGATATGCTCAGGATACAATCTGTACCACAGGCTTTTATGTGGGTTAACAGCCACCCTGTATCTGACAGGGGTGAACCTCATACACTTGAACATTTGCTCTTGGGAAAAGGTACTAAAGGACGTTATGTAGCATCTCTTGAAGAGATGTCATTGGGAAATAGCTCAGCTTTTACTGCCCAGCTGCGGACATGTTATCATTTTCATACACCTGCAGGGAGTTCCGTATTTTTTGACCTCTTTCATACAAAACTTGATGCCATGCTTCATCCTAACTTTTCCGATGAGGAAATTCGAAGGGAAGTAAGAAACATGGGCATTACCAACGATCCGGTGGATGGAAGTCTTTCCCTTGAAGAAAAAGGAACTGTGTATAATGAAATGGTTAGCTCCTTTGAGCGGCCCTGGGGAAATTTGTATTTCGAATTGGGAAAGATGATTTATGGCCATGATCATCCTTCAGCATACTCGGCGGGAGGATATCCAACAGCAATTCGTGAGATGATACCCGTACACATACGAAATTTTCATAATTCCACACACCATCTTAACAATATGGGCGCTATAATGGCTTTGCCTTCAGATATAAGCCTGGAGACTGCCCTTATCCGGATATCGGATATTTTAAAAATCGTTGAGCCTGGAGCAAAGTACGGTAATGTTCATCCCGATGACGTAAATAGTTTATTGCCTATCCCAGATGGAAAAAATACCGGAACCCTATCGCAGGTTACTTTCCCTCATATGAATCAAAATGAACCAGGACTCTTGGTATTTTCCTGGCCGGCAAACAGGACATTAGATTCAAAACAAAATATTTTGCTTGATCTTTTCTTACAGACCCTTGCCAGCGGGCAAACATCAAACCTGTATCGCAGGTTCATAGATTCACAGACTCAAATCATGGATATTGGAGCAACATCTGTTTTTGGCTGGCGTTCTGATGAAGTTGGTGAACCGATTTTTATCGGTTTGAATAGTGTACATCGTAAGACTGGAGATACCGGAATGATGGATTCTATTCGTCAGGTTATCTTGGACGAAATCCAACTAATCAGCAATTATCCGGACGGTTCTGATGAATTGTCTGAATTTAACAAAAGAATCGAAAGTAGAATTGAAAAATACAGAAAAGAAATAACTGATTTTCTTAATTCGCCCCCAAGGTTTGGATACAGGGGAACAGGCTCCTCATGGATGAAACATCTGTCTGAATTGCATAAAATTGGCGGTTTTAAACGGTCACTTACTTTTTCGAAATATTTTGACTGGGCTTCTACAATTGTAAAAAGCAATAAAAACCACTGGCGGGAAATGATTAATAATTGGAAGCTGCTGAACGATAAACCGTTTGGTGTTGTGACTCTACCGGATCCTGAGTATCTGGAACAAAAAAGAGATGAACGCGATCTACGTATCGAAGAGTATAAAATATTGCTGATGGAACGATATCAAACAAATGATATACACAATGCTCTTCTGAACTATCAGGAAGATTATGATGGGAATACAGCTGTCATCAAAAAAGCATCTCAGACGATCAATATGCCCAAGTTTATTGATCAGCCACCGTTTACCTTGGACGATCAGCTCGATTATTCAATACATAAAATGCCTGGAGGGGGTGATTTAATTTATTCCCGGTTTGATAATATTACGGGGGCTACAATCGGATTGGCATTTAATCTTCATGTTGTGCCTGAATCTCTTCTGGTCTCCCTGTCAGCTCTCCCTGTATTTATGGCTGAAGTTGGTGTCCAAATTGATGGTACCATTGTAACCTATAATGAAATGGAGGATATGCTTCGTCGTGAACTCCTCAGATTCGATACCTGGTTTGCTACGAATGAAAGAACAAAGCGGATCGAGTTGGTTGTTGAAGGAGCAGGTTCAACCATGGAAGAAGCAAAAAGAACGTTAGTCTGGATGGAGGCAGTATTAAAAACACCCAATCTCCAGGAAACGAACCTTGCCCGAATTCGGGATGCGATTGATCTAAACTTAAGTAATCAACGAAACCGAATGCGTGGATCTGAAGAATCCTGGGTACAAAATCCTGCCAAGTCTTTCAGAATGCAAGACCATCCTTTGTTTCTCAGTACAGAAAGCTTTTTAACCAAAATTCATTCCTATCAACGTTTGAGATGGCAGCTCAAAGAAATTGGACGGGAGGAACAAAATGTATTTACTACATGGATTGCTTCAATTTCAGATTATGCTCAAAAAGGAAGAAAAAACCTGTTAAAACTACTGGAAAATCAAATTCTTATCCCTGAGAATATAAATGAACTTGCCCAGGATGCACTTCAGGATTTGAAACTGAATCTGACCAGTATTCCAGATGAAACCCTTGAGCAGGATTGGCGGTATTTATGCGAACAAATCCAGAAGGATTTATTCCTTTCTCCGAAAATCGTATTGACACAAATGAAAACTATATTGGAAACAATTGTGCATCAGGATAATGTACGGGGTTATATAATATGCTCTAAGAATTCCTATGAGGAATTAGATGTAGATATTTTCAAGTTTGTAAGCAACTTTTCATCAGAATTATCCATAGTGAAACATTACACCAACACACCATTTATAACTAAGAGAATGCAGGACCATTATCCCGAAATAAAAAATCCGAAATATGTTGGATTAGTCAACATCAGTTCCAGCTCTGGCGTTCACATAAATACTGCACCGTGCGCAAGTTTTGTTGAAACAAAACCTGAAGTTTTACTGGATTTTCTTTCGGCTCGTCTCTATGGTGGAGGCGGAGCTCATAGTATGTTTATGAAGACATGGGGTGCCGGACTGGCTTATTCTAACGGATTGCGCTCCAATGAATACAGCGGACAACTGATCTATTATGCCGAACGCTGTCCCGATTTATCCCAAACTATGGATTTTGTTGTACAAACTTTAAAGGAAGCACCGTTTGATCCATCCTTATCAGATTATGCTGTTGCCCAGGCGTTCAGTGTCAATCGTGCTGGAAATCGCTATGAAATACGCGGCAGGGAAATGGCAGCGGATTTGGCTGATGGACTTACGCCTGAAATTGTATCACAATTTCGAAAGGGGGTTATGAAACTTCGTGCGAGAGATGATCTTTATGATACTCTTCATTCTCGTATGGAATCTATTTATGGCAGGGTGTTGCCAGGATATGGTCCAAAAGCTCAAAAAGTTGAAAAAGCTCAATATTTTGTTATTGCCCCCGAAAATATGCTTCAAACCTATGAAGAATATCTTCAAAGTACAGAAGGGAAAGATGGTACCCTTTATCGATTATATCTCAGGGATTATTGGCTGGTAGATTAATGTCTTTACAATACAAGAATAAAGCCCGATGTGGTTTTTCATTCTTTAGATATGGTATAAATTCAAGCCATGTATGATCCTATTATAATCCTTACAACAACATCTTCAAATAAAGAGGCAGAAATTATTGGAAGTAAATTAATTGAAAAGAAACTGGCTGCCTGTGTGAATATTATTCCCAATATCAAATCTATTTATCGTTGGGAAGGGAAGATCAATAAAGATTCAGAATATCTGCTCATAATTAAAACAGTAAAAAGGGTAGAGGAAGATGTATTTGAAAATATTCGTAAACTTCACAGTTATGATACTCCTGAAATGATTTCGATTCCCATAACAGGAGGAGAAAAAAGCTATCTAAATTGGTTATCCAAATCTGTTGCCTGATGAGCTCATTAAATGCTAAAGAATAAAATACTGTATATAGTGGCATTTTTCTTTATCCTCTTGGCTGTAGGATCCAGCGGATTCTATATTATTGGCGGAACTGAAAAATGGAGTGTAGTTGACAGCATTTATATGACGGTAATCACCTTGTCAACTGTTGGCTTTGGGGAAGTACATGAATTAACGGAAACGGGTAAAATATGGGCCATAGTGGTTATTATGTTCGGTGTTACAGGATTTGCTATATTAATTTCCCAGTTAGGATCATACTTAATTGAATTCAAACAGTATCGGAATCAAAAAATGGAAAATAAAATTAAGAAAATGAAGGATCATTACATCATCTGCGGATATGGAAGGATGGGTGCTGTAATCGCTAAGGAATTAAGCGAAAAAAATATTCCTTTTGTCATTATCGAGATCAATGAAGAAAAAACAAACTTGATGGACGATTTAGGATACAAGTTTATCAAACAGGATGCAACTTTGGATGAAACATTGATCAATGCAAATATTGAACATGCCAAAGGAATTGTAGTGACACTCAGTACCGATCAGGAAAATTTATTTGTGACCATGTCCGCCCGGAATCTCAACCAGACTGCTTATGTATTGGGGCGATGCGCCAAACAAGATACTGGTAAGAAATTAAAACGCGCTGGAGCAAATAAAGTTGTTAACCCATATATTACAGGTGGACATAAAATGGCTGAGTTATTGCTGGCACCTTACCTGGAAGATACAGTATCACTAGCTTCTCCCAATCATAATCTTGATATAGTTATTGACGAATTTAAACTGAAAGATATCGATAGATATGACGGTATAATGATCAAGGATTCCAAATTCAGGGAAGATTATAATCTTGTTATTGTAGGACTCATAGATGAAAATGAAAAAAGTATACTGAATCCGGATCCTCACACAATCCTGAACATACAGCATACAATAATACTCTTAGGGTCTAAAGAGAATATCGATAAATTTAGTGAAACTATATAAAATGTCATATAATATATATTATGTATAATAGGATGTATAAATTAATATTAACCAGATTCCCCCTATTCTCACTTTCTGCATTCGTTTTATTAACATTCTTGAGTGTCATTCTATACCCTGGCAGCACGTACAGGGATAATTCTACCTCACGATATCATTTTTTTGACAATTTCCTCAGTGATTTAGGACGGACAGTTACATTTGGAGGCGATATAAATTATTTTTCGTGTTTTCTTTTTGCGAACGCTTTATGTATTACCGGTATAATGTTCATGATCTTTTATGTTGTTTTACCATGGTTTTTTAAGGAAGATAATTATTTTAGGTTATCCATAGTTGGCTCTGTTTTTGGACTATTAGGATGTGTCTGTTTTGTGGGAACGGGATTAACCCCTGCTGACTTATACCTGGATGCCCACATATTTTTTTCGAATTATATATTTTACCTCTCATTCCCGGCAACATTGATATACAGTTATGTGATAATCAGATCACGTAAATTAAATACACTCTATGGAATTGGATACTTTGCCTTTGCTCTGACCCTGGTATCTTATATATTTATATTAGAATTTGGACCGCAACCATCTGAATCTGATTTTAGTTTAATATTTCAGGCCACATCCCAAAAGATTATCACAATTTGTTTTGTATTAGCTACCTGGATGCTTTCTAAAGGAATCAATAAGTCAATAAATAACGTAACCGGATAAATAATCACCCATTATCGTATAACAAAATTAATAAGCCGATTTTTTATATAGATCGTCTTCATTATGGTGTGATTTTCAATATGTTTATTTACTTTTTTGATTTTACGGGATTCTTCTGAAACGATTTCTTCTTTTGAGTCTTTTGCAATGATTATTGATCCTCTCAGCTTTCCATTCACCTGAACTGCAATTTCAACTTCCTCTTCGCTGGCCAATTTTTCGTCATACAGCAGCCACTCTTTATAGGCCATTGTATCCTGATTGCCCCACATCTGATTTATTTCTTCAGAAAAATGCGGAGCAAATGGAGATAATAATTTTAAATAATCCTGCAATACTTCTTCGGGCACCTCATGTAAATCGGATAAATGATTTTGAAAAATCATCATTTGTGATATTGCTGTATTCAATCGAAGCTTTTCAATATCTTCCGATACTTTTTTAATTGTTTGATGCAGTAATCTCAACGTTTCTTTTTCAGGAGGTATTGCAGTGATTTTTTCATTTGATGTAAAAAGTATCCATAATCTCCGTAAAAACCTGTCAATGCCAACAATACCCTTTGTGTCCCAGGCTGCAGCCTGGTCAAATGGGCCTATAAACATCTCATAGAGACGAAATACATCCGCACCGTACCTTTCTACCACCTCATCCGGATTTATCACGTTATCCCTTGATTTAGACATTTTTTCACCGCCTTCTCCTAAAACCATACCATGGGAGGTTCGCTTCAGGTAAGGTTCCGAATTTGGTACGAACCCACAATCATATAAAAATTTGTTCCAGAATCGTGAATACAGCAAATGGAGAGTTGTATGTTCCATTCCCCCGTTATACCAATCCACCGGCATCCAGTAGTCCAACTTTTTTCTGTCAGCAAAAGCTGAATCATTATGAGGATCAATATACCGGAGAAAATACCAGGATGAACCAGCCCAGTTTGGCATTGTATCAGTTTCTCTTTTGGCATCCTTCCCGCATTCCGGACATTTGGTATTGACCCAATCCAGAATAGCCGCCAAGGGAGACTCCCCTGTTTCAGTGGGCTCATATTTTTCAACAGTGGGAAGCAAAACAGGTAAATCCTGTTCAGGAACCGATACCCACCCACACTCATGACACTGAATCAGAGGAATGGGTTCCCCCCAATATCTTTGTCGGGAGAAAACCCAATCCCTTAATTTGTAATTAATGGCCTTGTCTCCTATCCCCTTTTCTTCCAGCCATTGAGTTGTTTTGGTCTTTGCGGTTTCTACATCCAGCCCGTTAATATCCAGGTTTGCTTCATCATTGGAGGAATTGATACACTGTCCCTCATATGGCCAGCAGGCTTTACCTGCCAAGACATCCTCCACACGTATTCCTTCATTTTCTGCCAATTCCTGAGGAGGGTGATTGATACATTGAATCTTTAGTCCATATTTCTGTGCAAAATCAAAATCTCTTGTATCATGGGCAGGAACTGCCATGATTGCACCGGTGCCATAGCTGATGAGCACATAATCTGCAATCCAGATTGGAATTTTTTCATTGTTTACAGGATTGACTGCGTAGGCTCCTGTAAAAACACCAGTCTTTTCCATCTCCAGCTCAGTCCGTTCGAGATCACTTTTCTTAGCTGAATCTTTCATATAAGATTCCACAGCTGCTTTCTGTTCTTTAGCAGTAATGACCGGGACCAGTTCATGCTCTGGTGAAAGAATCATAAAAGTGGCTCCAAATAACGTATCTGGTCGTGTCGTAAATACTAATATATCGTTAGTTCCTCCATCCACTGAAAATGTTACTTCAGTTCCATCCGATCTGCCAATCCAGTTCACCTGCTGAGTTTTGATTTTATCCAGAAATTGAACGTCATCAAGGTCTTGGATCAGTTTTTCTGCGTAGGAAGTTATTTTCAGCATCCATTGTTCAATTGACCGTTTTGTTACCTCACCATCGCATCGTTCACAACGTCCATCTACTACTTCTTCATTTGCCAGGCCTATCTTGCAGTCAATACACCAATTAATGGGTATTTTCTGTTTATATGCTAATCCCTTTTCATACAATTTTAGGAAAATCCACTGGGTCCACTTATAATACCCAGGATCTGTTGTAGAAAATACTCTGTCCCAGTCAAAAGAAAATCCCAGTGATTTTAACTGCTTTGTATATTTGTCAATATTTTCCTTCGTAATAACATTGGGGTGAATGCCTGTTTTAATAGCATAGTTTTCCGACGGAAGACCAAAGCTGTCGAATCCCATTGGAAAAAGAACATTGAATCCCTCCATCCTTTTCTTCCTGGCTAGAATATCAAGGGCAGTGTACGAACGGGGATGGCCTACATGTAATCCTTCACCGGATGGATAGGGAAATTCCACCAGGCAATAGAATTTTTCCTTATCAGAAAAATCGACAGCCTGGAATGTTTTATTTTCTTCCCAGTAATCCTGCCATTTTTTATCTACTTTTTTATGGTTATACTCATTCATAAGAAACTAGCTTAGGCTATAAATAGTCTTTTCCCCTGTCGATTACTACTCAAATAGTAATCATATTTTCTGTCTTTTTACCATCATTAATATTAGTAAGTGTTAAAAAGTAGATAGGGTAGGATAATTATGGCGTATTATTACGCCTTATATCTTGATTCATAAAGAAAAATGGCAGATATGCAAAAATCATCAAAATAACACCAATAATCATAAAATTTAGTATGTACCACGGCCATACACCAAATACGAGTGGATTATTCACATTAGGAATTTCCCTTAAATACATATAATTACCCCCTGTCTTCCAGCATATCAATCCTATTGGAATAGCAACAATGCATAGAAATATCATTGATTTTACAACTGAATATTTACTGGGAACCTTTTTATCTATAAATATATTCCAACTGCAAAATAAAATAATTAATGAATGATGAATATAAAATGTGATATAACTGGTCCAATTATCGAAATCAGTCATATCTGGAGTTAACATTGCAATTAATGTTCCAGTAAAACCCATTAAATATGAAAATTCAAAACAAAACTGGTTTTTATTGTATAAAGCAATTGCGCTCATTATTAAAGCATAGTGACAAATATGAAGTGGTAAATCTTCGGCTAAATTAAAACCTCTAACATAATATCGATTGATATAATCAATTAACTCCTGGAATACTGTAAAACTCAGGAGTAATATTATTAATATAGTTTGGTTTTTTTGGGAGAGTCTTTTCCCAAGAAATAAGATGAAAATGATACACATGATACACATGGATAAAGCCAGACAATGATAATGATCAAAAAGGTGCAATCCGGTAAGCTTTGTATTCATATCAAAAGATATTAATATTATATATGCCCTCTATGAGAATTATATATATTTATATAGAGAGATAAGTTGTGTCGGGGTGGGGAGATTTGAACTCCCGACCTCGTCGTCCCGAACGACGCGCGCTAACCGGGCTGCGCTACACCCCGAAATGATATCACTTAATTTAGTATGGTCATCAATTAAAAGAGATACTTTATTAAAATGAATCCTCCGACGAGTAGAACAGCAAAAATGATGCTCAAAATATTAAAATAGCGATCAATAAAATCTTTAATTCGTTCGCCAAAATAATATATGAGAGCACTAACAGCAAAAAAACGTAGAGATCTTCCTAAAATGGAAGCTCCCATAAACTCCATAAAATTAGCATTAGCAGCTCCTGCCGTGATGGTGAAAACTTTATAAGGTATTGGTGTCAACGCTGCTACCAGAATGGCAATGAAATTGTGTTCCTGGAATGTCTGAGCCAAGGATTGATACTGTTCCTGATATCCATAAAAATCTATGATAGATTGACCTATATACTGCATGAAATAAAAACCAATGATGTATCCTCCAACTCCGCCGAGTACAGAGAAGAGCGATGTGTAAGCAGCATAACGGAATGAGTATTTAGGAATTGACAGTGCCATAGCGATAAGCAGAACATCAACAGGTATGGGGAAAAAAGATGATTCCGCAAATGCCAAGATAATTAATGCAGGAACAGCATAAGGTGTTTCCGCCCAGTGCAGAACCCAGTCGTATAATTTTCGTAGTTGATTCATTACCTTCTTGAATGTATCAATTATTCTTGAAATAATACAGCAATTGCTGACATAACTTCTCTTTGTATGGTTGTTCCGGTAGGCCTGTTCAACATTTTACCATTTACAACCATACCGCTGGAACCGCCTCCATCGAGATTAATTGCTTCAACACAATCTAAATCATCCATCATGACAGCCAATTCCTGGAGATACACTCCCCTGCTGGCTATCTGCCGGCCATCAACAACCATGATAATAAACCTGCCGTCAGAGGTGTATCCGGCAGCTGTACGGGGGTGAATATTGGGAATTTCAGAACCAAAAAACACTTCTTCATCAACTGTTATATTAATTTCTCCATCAGAAATTAATACAGGCCCGGCTTGTAGGGCATCCCGTACATTCCATGGAACAGCTTGCGAAAAATCAAGAGATAATTGGGGTATATTTTGCTGATTTAAAACAGGAGCTTGCCATTCATAAATACTGTCATTGCGTGATGCAATCCAGGCAATATCGATATGATTATCATCGCGAATACCTAACGCACTTCTTGTCAAAAAATATCGCGTATTGCCGCGCAGAACAGATGAAATTGCCGGTGAATTAATAATATTATTGGACATTAATAATCCCACATGATCAGTAGGATTCTTATCCATAATAAAATATCCGCCATTCACCACAATGCTTGCATTCAGGTTATCCGAAAATTCAGATAATGTTTCCTTCCTGTCAGTATCCTGTGAATGGACAACACGAATGGACATATCCTGTAATGACACATCCACTTCTGCATACCAGGCTTTTAACGGCATAATATTGTTCTTTCCTTTATATACTTTGATTCCATCTGGGAGATTTTGATTAATCCTTTCCATCGGGCGCCATTGCATTTTAACTTGACGGAAGATTTTATTTTTTCCACACCCAGAAAAAAATAAGAAGAGAGAGAATAAGAGAAGGAATTGTTTTTTGATAATAGCTTTTATTCCGATTTTGTTATGTGAAAAGTTGTTGAAGCGAATTCTATCTCATTTGTATCAGTAATAGAAATTTCCCACTTTCCTGCCCTTTCAGGATTGATCTTAACCACACTCCAGCACCTCCAATTTATTGACCGCTCAACTACCATTAGAACTTTTGCAACAGTTTTTCCCTTATACGTCCATTTGTGAAGTATCTCCTGGGTTCCACCATTCCTGTTGTCTATACCGGATAAGCAATAAAGTGTGCCGACACTATCAGGAAAAACTGAACCAGGGTCTATTGCACTCCTGTTTTTGATATCAACATCCCGTGCAACCATTATAAAATTTAACGCTAATTGTTCAGACGGTATCGAATCTGTAGGTGTTATTTCATTTTGTAAGAATGAAATTGAATCAGTAGTTCCAGTAATATCTTCAAGTGTTTCTGCTGAATCAATGCGCACTCCATTCGTCGTATCAATTTCTACATTCCCGGGAATTATGGTTGGTGTAGCTATGGATGGGTTCTTCTCCCCTCTTTGGATTCCTGAAAAATAAATGATACCGATATACATGAAATAGGTGACTATAAGAAATCCGGTTACAGAGTATAAGCGTTGGTATAGGGCAATAGAAACGAGGATCAATAATACAATACCAAGGTAAAAAATTGACGGATCATTTAACATATATGTATCATTATCTTTTCAGTTTGGAAAATTATTAATGGTATTTTGAACTGAATTTACCCTTTTCCCCATCGAAAAAGATACAGGAAACCCCGAAAAATCGGGGTTCTTATTACGATCTCAGATAATTTAGGAAAAGAAATAATATTAATAGGTCTTCCAGTATTGAATGCGCTTATCTCGATAACTGAAATATAAATCATTACCTCTGAAACACAGCCCGACTACAGTGCTGTCAGTAATGGTGGTGGTGTCAGTGACGACAAAATGATTATCTGTTAAAATTAAAATATCTGTCATAGAGGTATCAACACCAAGCATGTAGAATGAAGAACCTTTGTGTGTAAGAGCATAAATCCCATGATAGGTGGTGTCTATAAAGTCGAAATGAAAAACTGTGTCCATGCTGGAAGTGAACGTTCTATCTTTGGAAATAACCCGGGCTCTGTATTGAGTTAACGTATCCAGATTTCTATAAAGCGTGAGCAAGGAGTCCTTCTCACTGAGATATGTTATTCCGCAGGGCTGCCAGTTTGTTGAGATTGTATCCCAATCTGTATATGCATTTTCTCCAATTGGGGAGCATTTTCTGATAAGACTGGTCTCCCTTGATTGGAGATACAGATCACTTCCATCATTGGTAATTGAAATGTAGCCTTGTCCGTTCATCTCTAAATCGAATCTATCAGTGACATAGATACTATCATTAGCATGAAATTTTAACAGATCAATTTGTGATCCCGCATTACCGGACAGGTCGTAGTTTGTAGTGTAAAACGAGCCATTTAAATAGGTAATATCCGCTATATCATCGTAATAGGTATTTTTATCGGTGTCAATTTCAGAATCATTTTCGCAGTTTAAAATAAATAACGATCCTGCCAGAGTAATAACGAAAATTTTTAATAAATTCGGCATATGAGAAATTACTATGAACAAAAGAAAACCAAAATAACGAAAATGAAATACTTCACCCCCCTGATCCTCCTTTTCTTCATTTCCTGTGCAACCATAGTGCGCCAGGTTTTACCATTAGAAAATCTTCCCCTTCCCACCGGACAGTATAATGTTGGCACAAAAATATATACATGGGAAGACAGCTCCCGAAAGGAATGGTTCGGGGAGGAAAGTAATGAATTTCGACGAATTCCTGTACAGGTTTGGTTTCCTATAGAAGGTGGTACAAAACAATTACATTCACCATATCTTCAAAACCCACAGGATTATATTCGGGTCATATCTACTGATTTTGATATACCAGGCAGTTTATTGTCAAATGTAAAGAATATCAGGACAAGTACAACCATTGATGGAATTCCAAAATCTGGACTTGGGAAAAGGCCAATTATAATTTTTTCTCATGGTTTAGGAGGATTTAAAAATCAAAATACTATACAGATGGAAGAACTGGCAAGCCATGGCTATATCATATTTGCCTGTGATCATGTTTATGATGCAGGTTTTGTCCGGTTTTCAGAGGATGAAATTATTTACAGCAAATCATTTGTACGGCATTTCCCTGAAGGCATAACCGATGAAGAATATTGGGATACAAGAGAGAAACATCTCTCGATACGTTCCCAGGATATTTCCTTTATCATTGATCAAATTGAAAAGCTGGACACTATTGATCCGGCCCTTTCTCCACTATGTGATTCACAAAACATATCACTAATGGGTCATTCCTTTGGTGGAAGTACTGTTCTTTCCACCTTACTAAGGGAAAAAAGTATTAATTCCTGTATTGCCCTGGATGCCTGGACTCTTCCTATGCCATCACATGAAATAAACCAGAATATAAATACGTCCTTACTCCATCTGGGGCAGTTGAGTGATAAATACTGGGAAAATAAAAATAATCGCCTAAAGTTAGATACCCTGGTCCAGAATAACAAAAAAGAGTCTATAAGAATCAGGATATCCAAAACAAAACATTTTGATTATTCTGATTTTTCTTATTTTACCTGGGCAACCAAATTGTTTGGTATCACCGGAAAAATAAATAGAAATGAATTCAGATTGTCTTTGAATAAAATATTAGTGGATTATCTCAATTATACTGTATTAAATAAAGGCGAATTTAAT
>CAJWIT010000018.1 GCA_913041945.1 uncultured Fidelibacterota bacterium | reverse complement strand
TGTTTTCTTAATTCGTCCTGTTTTGAGCGAAGTTCCTGACGATAGTTTTGGGTAACTATTCGCACTTCAGGATCTTCCAGCAGTGGAGTACTTTTTGTGTAAGCATCATCAAAACCCTGAGCGAAAACGTCAGGGTTTACCTCCACACTCTGTGTTTGAAAATTTCCCCCAATTTCCATTCCAATGCTATAGCTAATGGAATCTTTCTTTGTTTCGAGTGTTGCCACATTTTTTTTTGTCGGTTTCGAACAGGTGATCATAGATAAAAGAATCAGCCCAAGGCATATAAATTTCATAAAATTTCCTTCATTTCGGTGGGTTTTAATAGCTGGATGTTAAAAAATTGACTTTACAGGTAAAACTGTTGAATAAATCAAGAAATGATGTGTACGAACTTTCTATTTGAACCCTTCTTACCGTATTTTACAATACCACTGGCAATTGCAAATAAGGTATCATCGTTCGCCCGTTTTACATTCTTTCCGGGATGAATTTTTGTTCCTCGTTGTTTGAGAATGATTCCCCCAGCAAGAATTTTTTGTCCGTCAGCAACTTTTACTCCCAAGCGTTTTGCATTTGAATCTCTACCATTCCTTGAGCTACCTTGTCCTTTTTTATGGGCCATAATTACTATTTCCCCTCTTTCATTGTTTCTGGTTTCTCTTTTTTGGCTTTTGTTGGTGCTTTCTTAGTGGTACCTGTCGTTGCTTTGATTTTTGTTATTTCAATAAGAGTGTACCCCTGTCGATGACCATTTTTGCGTTGATAGCCTTTTCGCCTTTTTTTCTTATAAATTAGAATTTTTCTCTCCCTGCCATGTTCAAGTATTGTAGCATTAATATTTACTCCCTTAAGTGTGGGAGTTCCAACTTTCACTGATTTTCCATTATCAGTTAAAAGAACCTTGTCAAAACTGACGTTCCCCCCAGCATTTTTGTCCAAACTGGCTACTTTCAGTTTTGCTCCTTCTGATACTTTGTATTGTTTTCCTGCTATATCAACAATTGCGTACATTTATTCCTCCTAAAAAGCCAGCAAATTTAATTGAGTCAGGAATCTTTTCCAAGTGGTAGTTTATCAGTGATATCTATACCGTCTTTCACTGTAAAAAACCGGAATTCATCCCGGCGTATCTTTGGATCTTCTTCGATTTTCAGATGTACAAAATTTTGCCACATTAGACCACGCAGAGCTTTTTTCTTTTGTTCCTTAAAAAATTGATAATTTTTTGGATGAAGGCGTAATTGTAATCGTAATGCCTGTTTTTTTGTTTTATATCTTCTCAACCAATGATCAATTCGAGTGATCAAAGTATCTTTGGAAATAATCCGGCCTGAGCCTCTGCATGTAGGACAGTCATCACTCATGGTATCTAAAATACTAAGGCGTATTCTTTGACGAGTCATTTCCAGTAACCCAAAATCGGAAATAGGAGAGACTGCTACTTTTGCTCTATCTCTCTTAAGTTCTTTCCGCAGTTCGTAGTATACTTTTCGTTTGTTTTCTTCTTTTTCCATATCAATAAAATCTATAACGATTAGACCTGAGAGATCTCTCAGCCTGAGTTGTCTGGCAACCTCTCTCGCAGCTTCAATATTGATTTTAAAAGAATTTTCCTCATGGAGCTTTTTCCCAATGAAACGACCACTATTTACATCAACAACTACCATAGCTTCAGTTTTTTCTATAATTAAATAGGCACCACTTTTGAGCCATACCTTCGGTCGAAGTAATTTCGCTATTTCATCTTCAATCCCCATACTTTCGAAAATCGGCATTTTAATTTTAAATGGTTCAAGTTTGGAGGTCAGGTTGGGAGATACTTCATCAAGGTAAGATTGCAATTTTCGGTATAACTTTTTTGAATCTATAATAATTTTCTCAATATCGGGTGTCAACAAATCACGAATAATGCTGGATGCGGTTTCAAGATCCTGATAAATCAAGGCAGGTGCTTTAATTTTTTTAGATTTTTGATCCATTTTTATCCAGTTCTTCATCAACATTTGGTAGTCATTACGGATTGTTTCTTCAGTTTTTCCTTCAGCAACTGTTCGGATGATTATTCCAAATCCTTTTTCTTTGAGATTTGTTATGATTTTTTTCAGCCGTCTTCTTTCATATTTGTCCCATATTTTTTTGGAAATGCCGATGTAATTTGTCCCAGGGACAAGTACAAGTAATCTTCCAGGGAATGCGACTTCTGTCGTCACGCGAGGTCCTTTAGATGCAAATGCTTCTTTAATCACTTGGACAAAAATATTTTGTCCGGTTTGGAGATCGACACTTATGTCTCCGTTTCTACTTGGTTTCTTTTTTGAATTTGATGGTTTTCCATTAGTGGGATCAATGTCTTCAAGGAGGTAATCACCATTGTGGATTTCCGAAAATGGGAGAAAGGCATTAACCTCATCACCAATATCTACAAAGGCAGCTTGCATCCCAGGAATCACATTTTCCACTTTTCCTTTGTAGATGTTACCCACTGTGCGTTGTTGTCCTTGTTTTTCCAGATAGAGCTCAACCAATTTGTCATCTTCAAGGATAGCAATGCGGGTTTCCCCCATACTTTCGTTAATATAAATTTCTTTTTTCATAATATACCCTGTACGTAATCCATGCTCTCATGATCACATGAATGCTATATAGGACAAACACACCTATCTGCTTCTAATTTCAGGTAGACAGTTTGTTCCTGACTTCTTTATTTTACTTGTGAGAGGGTACCTTGAAGGAGGGAAAAATTTTTATGAAACAATCTTAGTTTCAAAATCTTGATTCGGATAAAAAAGGTTTATTGTTGTCCTTCAGAAACCCTATTCACTGGCAGGAAACATAAGGATATTATACAATCTTTTCAAGAAATTTGTTTTATTGAGTGGATTAAGGTATTGTTTGCATATATGTTTGAATAATGGAAGGAAATAAACCGAACAATTGATAAGTTTCCATTCATGAATTTTGAACAAAATCTTGCTGTGGAGGCTTCCCGGGAAGCCGGCACCTGTATTCTTAACTATTACAAAGCGGATTACGAAATAAGAAATAAGAGCTATCATAATCCCGTAACCACTGCGGATCATGCCGCAAATGATAAACTCAAAGAAATTTTATTAGGTGAATGTCCGGATTATGGTTGGCTTTCGGAAGAAACAGTAGATTCACCAGACCGTCTGGACAAAGAGTATATCTGGATTGTGGATCCGCTTGATGGGACAAAGGAGTTTATCGAAGGAGTTCCGCATTTTGTGGTGAGTATTGCACTTGTGAAAAATGAAGAGCCCATTATTGGTGTGCTGTATAATCCAGTGACGGAAGAACTGTTTACAGCAGAAAGAGGAAAAGGTGCATTTCTGAATGGTGACCAAATTTACTGTGTTTCAAAAGGGAGCGTTGAAGAAATGGTTATCTTGAACAGCCGGAGTGAAACCCGGCGTGGTTTGTGGCAGCCGTATAAGGATGTATTTAAAGAACTGCGACCCATAGGCAGTGTGGCATACAAATTGGGGGTGACAGCAGCCGGGAAAGCGGATATTTTTGCATCCCTGCGCCCGAAAAATGAATGGGATATTTGTGCAGGACACTGTATTATCTCTGAAGCTGGCGGGATGCTTATTGATTTGAACGGGAATCCCGTGAAGTATAACCAGGAAAAAACGCTTATTACTCCCGGGCTGGTTGCAGGTCATCCCGCTGCAGTGGAAAAAACCATAAAAACATTAACTATTGAGCAGGACAAATGAGTGAAATAAAATATCCTGATGGAGCGATTCCATGCCTTGATAAAGGATTTATCCGTTTGGTGGACAGTATGGGAAGCGATGGTGCTATTGTGCAAGCGGCACGAGTGAGTTACGGCAGGGGAACCACCAAAGTCACCCGAGACAAGGGGCTAATCCGGTATTTGCTAAGGCATCGGCATTCTACTCCCTTCGAAATGGTGGAACTGAAATTCCATGCCAAGATGCCCATTTTTGTTGCCCGGCAATGGGTTCGGCACCGAACAGCGAATATCAATGAATACAGTCTTCGCTATTCGGAAGCTAGAGATGATTTTTATATCCCCAAAAAAGAAGATATTCATTTTCAGAGCAAGTTTAATAAACAGGGACGGGATGCTGACGAAGTTCCGGATGCACTGAAAGAAAAAGTAATTCAGTATTTTACGGAGATGTCTGAAAATAGTTTTGACATATACCAGAACTTGAATGAAGCGGGGATTGCCCGGGAGTTGGCGCGTGCTATCTTGCCTGTGAATCTCTACACGGAATGGTACTGGAAGAACGATCTTCACAATACCTTTCACTTCCTTAAACTCCGGATGGATACCCATGCCCAATATGAGATTCGTGTCTTCGCCGAAGGCATGGCGAAATTTGTCAAACAGATAGCTCCAATTGCGTATGAAGCATTTGAAGATTATGTGTTGAATGGAATGTATCTCTCAAGCATTGAAAAAAGCGTTCTTACAAAAAAAATACCGCATCATATCACAAAAGAGATTTATGATGATATTGTGTATCGGATTGTTGCCAGTATGAATGCCACCAAGCCACGGACTGAGAATGAATTATATGTCCTTTATCAAGAAACTGGAGGTTGTGATAGCAAAGAGGATTTTGAGATCAAATGGAATGCGGGAAATATTGAGACCGGCAACGTTTTCGAACTGCGGGAGTTTAAAGCAAAATTTAAGGATATATTTATCTAGCGATAATTGTCCACTTAATTTACTTACGTTTATATTGTAAGAAATCATGGGAGGAAATAAATCAAACAAAGGCCATTATAAACGGTTAAGAGATCGGTTTATGAGCGGAGGGCTGGACGGATTCCACGATTATGAAGTAGTGGAATTACTCCTGACTTTCGCTGGCCGGAAGGATGTAAAGCAATCGGCCAAGGGCGCAATTAAAAAATTCGGATCTCTTAAAGCTGTTCTGGAAGCTGATCCAATAGATTTGAAAGAAATAAAAGGTATTGGTGACAATAATGTTTTTGGACTTAAAATTGCCCAGGCAGTCGCTCGTCGTTATCTGGCTGATAGAGTTATAGATAAAGATTTCATTCGCTCATCCGATGAAGTGTTGGATTATCTACAGCACAACCTTAGGGATAAAAACAGGGAGGTGTTTTTGGTAATTTATTTAAATGGTCGAAACCAGATTCTGAAATTGGAAGAACTCTTTAAAGGCACACTTTCCACTTCAGCTGTTTATCCAAGGGAGGTAGTGAAGCGTGCTTTAGATAATAATGCGGCTGCTATAGTATTAGTCCATAATCATCCAAGCGGGAATTCTACCCCCAGCCAGGATGATCTCGCCATTACCAAAAAATTGAAAGAAGCAACTCAATCCATCGATGTATCTGTTCATGATCATCTAATTATTGCTGGGAATGATGTGTATTCTTTCGCTGACCATGGTATTTTGTAAAATGACAATTATCTTAATTTTCAGATTATATTGCTAAAGTACTTCTGCCAAGGATAAATTTTCTTTTATTTTTTCATCTATCAAGACAATAAATGGCAACACGTCAGTATACAAGCGGTAATCTCCAACGGAAAGCAGATTTCTGTGTCACCTATATTCCTGCCAAGTCCGGCAAAATTATAACGACAATACATTCTAAAACTGCAGTTTTACATGAATCGAAACTACATGATATCTGCAGTACTACGTTATCCGACTTACATATCAGCCATGGCCGGTTAGAGGTTACCGATACCGGCGGGCAGTATTTTGTTCTTCAAGCACGGATTGAAGCCGTCGTAAAAGCAGCTAATCCCAAAACTATGGCTGAATCACTTCCAGAGTTTAAGAAACATGCTCAGTACAAATCGAAAGCGGATCGTTTCCGGAGGAGTCGTCTGTATCTCCCAGGGAACCAGGCCAAGCTCATGCTGAATGCGGGCATCCATAAACCTGATGCCATTATCCTGGATCTTGAAGATTCAGTGGTGCCATCTGAAAAAAATACTGCCCGACTTATTGTCCGCAATGCATTGCAGACGCTGGACTTTTTCGGTGCGGAACGAATGGTACGCATTAACCAGGGGAAAACCGGCCTGAAAGATCTGGAAGCAGTGATTCCTCATAATGTGCATCTTATTCTTGTCCCTAAAGTAGAAACGGCAAAGCAGTTAATTGAAGTGGACGAAAAAATTCAGGCCATCCGAAAAGACTGTGGCAGAAAAGAACCGGTATTTCTCATGCCCATCCTGGAGAGTGCATCCGGGATTCTGAATTCACTGGAAATCGCCAAAGCCAGCAAAAACAATGTGGCCATTGCCATCGGATTAGAGGATTATACTGCGGATATCGGTGTAGAGCGCACCAAGCAAGGTCGTGAATCACTCTTTGCACGAAGCCAGGTGGTAAATGCTGCCCGGTCGGCTGGCATACAGGCCATTGACACCGTGTTCAGCGATGTGAATGATGAAGATGCCCTAAGAGAATCGGTGAGAGAAGCAAAAGAAATAGGATTTGATGGAAAAGGATGTATCCATCCCCGGCAGATCAAGCCTATTCATGAAGAGTTTGCACCAACAGAACCTGAAATTGAAAAAGCCAAAAAGATTGTCCGAGCATTTGATGAAGCGGAGGCTAAAGGGCTGGGAGTGGTTTCTCTCGGTAGTGAAATGATTGATCCTCCCGTAGTCAAACGAGCACAAAATACCATAAACCTGGCAGTGGCAACGGGTCTTGTACCAAAAAACTGGAAACGAAAATAAGGTGGCATGGGACAAAAGCTGAAACTTGTTAAGAATGCTGCCGGCCGTAAAGTACCTACTCTGGTAAATGGTGTTAAAGCGATTCCATTTAAGGGAGTCGGCAGGTACTCGCCCAAAGGCGTAAAAGCGGCACCCCCTATCCGCAGTTGCAATGACTATCCGTCTTCAGGGAATAAAGTGGTAGGCTCCCTGAAAGAAGCCCTTAAGAAATGCGGTGTCAAAAATGGCATGACCATTTCTAACCACCATCATTTTCGTAATGGTGACCTGATGATGAATCAGGTATTTGATACAGCAGCTAAAATGGGCATAAAGAATTTACGATGGTTCCCATCTGCATCCTTTCCCTGTCATGAACCCATGATCAAGCATATGGAAAGTGGAGTTATTCACCATATAGAGGGTTCTTTAAATGGACCGTTGGGCAATTATGCATCTGATGGAAAGATGAAAGGACTGGCAGTTTTACGATCACATGGCGGACGATGGCAGGCGATCCAGGATGGTGAAGTGCACATAGATATCGCTATTATCGCTGCTCCTACAGCAGATCCGTTTGGAAACTGCACAGGCGACCGGGGTCCCTCTGCCTGTGGACTCTTGGGTTTTGGGCTGGCAGATTCACTTTATGCAGACCATGTGGTTGTGGTGACCGATAACCTGGTGGACTTCCCCTGCGTGCCCTGGCAGATCCAGGGGAATAATGTTGATCACGTAGTAGTTCTGGATAAAGTAGGCGAACCGGAGAAAATTGTGTCCGGTACCACGCAAATTACTAAATCTCCTGACAGACTGTTTATTGCAGAACTCACTGCCAAATTTGTAAAAGCAGCCGGCATTATGCAGGATGGTTTTAGCTTCCAAGCTGGCGCCGGTGGTACAGCTCTGGCATTTGCCATTTATCTCCGTGAACTGATGAAAGAAGCCGGCGTAAAGGCACGTTTTATCCGGGGAGGATCTACAAAATATCTGGTGGAAATGCTGGAAGAAGGATTAACAGATTTTATTTTGGATGGACAGACATTTGACCTGGAAGGTGTACGGTCTATGCGGGAAAATTCAGGGCATATCAATACTTCACCTTTTACCAGTTATAACTGGCATGGGAAGGGGAATTTTGCATCCATTCTGGATGCTGTTGTCCTGGGTGCTACTGAAGTGGATGTCAACTTTAATGCCAATGTGGTGACCCATTCAGATGGACAGATGCTCCATGGGATCGGTGGCTGGCAGAACTGCCTCTTCAGTAAATGCACCATACTACCTATTCCTTCCTTCAGGAATAGAATCCCTATCATTGTAGATGAAGTAACTACCCTGGTGGGTCCTGGAGAACTCATAGATGTGATTGTCACAGAACGTGGAATTGCGATTAATCCAAAGCGTGAAGATTTGATTAAAGCCACTAAAAAAAGCGGTCTGCCTATTCGGAAAATTGAAGAAATAAAAGAAGAAGTAGATGATCTGGTAGGTGCGCCTCTGGACAAACCGGAATTTACAGACGAGGTGGTTGGAGTCGTCAAATGGGTAGACGGAACCGTTATTGACAGCATACATAAAGTCAAACAATAATAGGGTAATATTATGAAAGACAAAGTACTGGAAATCTGGCCCGAAATCAACTGGATCAAAGATGATAACCTGCGTTCAAAAACGCTGGATGCCTGGGTATATGCTATTGAACAGAGTTCATTAGAACCAAAGGACCTGGAAGAGATACCATTTTCCCTCCTTATCAAGGATTGTAATGTATCGTTTATGAACCATAAACGAACCTGCGTTCAGTTGGCTGTAGATATTGCAAAAAAGATGGTGGATAATTTTGGTGATGAAATCAAGGTAGATATGGACATCATGATCTCCGGTGCCATTCTTATTGATGTAGGCAAATTACTGGAGTATGAAATGGTTGATGGGAAGCTCTCTACCAGCAGTTACGGCAAAATGGTTCGGCATCCATTCAGTGGTGTAGCCATTGCTGCACGCTTTGATCTTCCTCCCGGAGTACAGCATATTATCGGGACTCATTCTAAAGAAGGGGATCTGGGAAAGCGGACGGTGGAATCTATTATTGTGCATCATGCCGACTTTGTCTCTTTTGAGCCTTTTAAAGCATAATATCTTTCCCTATGCCTCAGACCTTAATTGAGAAAATTGTACAGAAACATGCAGTTGGCCTAGAACCGGGTCATATTATTCAATCTGGAGATTTTATCTCTATCCAGCCTGCACATGTCATGACCCATGATAACACTGGTGCTGTTATGGGAAAGTTTAAGGCAATTGGTGCCACAAAAATGGATAATCCTTCTCAGCCGGTCTTTGCACTTGATCATAATGTGCAGGATACATCTGAAGCCAATCTGAAAAAATATGCAGGCATAGAATTATTTGCGAAAGACATGGGAGTCGATTTTTATCCTGCTGGAAGGGGCATCGGCCATCAGATAATGTGCGAAGAAGGATATGCGTTTTCCGGGGGCATGATGGTTGCGTCAGATAGTCACTCCAATATGTATGGAGGACTGGGGTGCCTGGGGACTCCTGTGGTTCGCACAGATGCAGCTGCGCTTTGGGCAACGGGACAAACCTGGTGGCAGGTTCCACCCATTGCAAAAGTGGAACTTTCTGGAGTACTTAAAAGAGGTGTTAGCGGAAAAGATGTCATCCTTGCCATCTGTGGATATTTCAATAATGACGAAGCATTGAATCACGCACTGGAATTTTCAGGTGATGGTATCGCTCAGCTTTCCATTGATCAACGTTTGACAATTTCTAATATGACCACAGAATGGGGCGCCCTGGCCGGGATATTCCCCATTGATGATATAACAATAAACTGGCTGAAAAACCGAGCCGGTTTTGTATCGGAGCGTGGGCTTTCAGGGGTTCCCTCCGATGAAAATTCCGATGTTCATCCCAGAATCAACCTCAATCGAATTGATGAGCTTGTTGCTGATACCCCAAAAGCTGACGCAGATGTCTACTATGCACGGTCATTTACTATTGATCTTGGTTCAATTCAGCCATTTATTGCTGGGCCGGATAACCTAAAAACCACCATGACTATTTCTGAAGCTTCAGAAAAGAAAATGAAAATTGATAAGGCTTACCTGGTTTCATGCGTGAATTCCAGGGTGGAAGATCTGTCACAGGCTGCAGATGCCGTCAACGGAAATCAGGTAGCCAATGGGGTTGAGTTTTACGTTGCAGCAGCATCCAGTGAAGTGCAGGCAGAAAGCGAAAAAAGAGGGGACTGGCAGAAACTGAAAGATGCAGGAGCCATCACCCTTCCGCCAGGCTGCGGAATGTGTATTGGGCTTGGCATGGGGCTTCTTGAAGAAAACGAAGTTGGGATTTCCGCCACAAACCGAAACTTTAAAGGCCGAATGGGTGATAAAACAGCTAAAGCCTACCTGGCATCACCAGCGGTAGTGGCCACATCTGCTATTACGGGACAAATTTCTTCACCTTCCACGTATGACAACACACAGCCAGTAGGGGAAATGCATATTCATCCCAAGCCGTCTACCGAGACCTCTACCGTAAAAATATTAGATGGATTTCCGGAAGAACTTACAGGTGAGCTCATTTTCTGTTATCAGGACAATCTCAATACCGATGGTATTTACCCTGGGAAATACACCTATATTGATGATTTCACACCAGAACAGCAGGCTGAAGTGGTAATGGAAAATTATGATCCACAATTTGGCAAACTGGTTAAAGAAGGCGATTTCCTGGTTGGAGGTTATAATTTTGGAAGTGGTTCTTCCCGTGAACAGGCGGCCACTGCGTTGAAATATCGCGGGATTAAACTTGTATTAGCCGGTTCGTTTTCAGAAACCTACAAGCGGAATGCTATCAATAACGGTTTTCTGGTTCTGGAGGCGCCAGAACTGGTAAATGACTTGAAAGATACGTTTGGTACGGAAAAATTAACACAAAATATTGGAATAGATGCCGTAATCGATTTTTCGGCATCTGTGATAGGCATAAATGATACAGAATATCCCCTGCCGCCCGTTGGGACTGCAGCACAGGAAATGATCGTCACTGGAGGATTGGAGAATTGGGTAAAAGAAAGGATTTAGGATGGAGAGGAGAGATTTTATTAAAACTGGACTTGTAACAGCTGCAGCACCCACTTTGATTCTGGCAGATATTGAAACGATCAAACGGTCAAGAAAACCAATGGCAATTTCCACATGGAATCATGGGATTAATGCCAATGAAGAAGCCATGAAAGTGTTACTTTCTGAAGGCAGTGCTTTGGATGCAGTTGAGGCCGGTGTAAAAATATCTGAAGCTGATCCAGCTATTCAATCTGTAGGTTTCGGAGGCAGACCAGACGGGGATGGGCACGTAACTTTGGATGCCAGCATTATGGATTCAAAGGGAAATGCTGGATCTGTAGCATATCTTCAGAATATTAAACATCCGGTTTCAGTGGCACGGAAAGTAATGGAAGAAACGGATCATGTAATGCTGGTAGGAAATGGAGCGAAGAACTTTGCCATTTCTCACGGATTCAAGGAAGAAAATTTACTGACTGAAGAATCCCGTACATCCTGGCTGAAATGGAAGAAAAATCGCCGTAAAAAGGATGATTTTGGTCCAAATGATGATCACGATACAATCAGCTTATTGGCCCAGGATTTAGAGGGGAATATTGCTGGTGCGTGTACTACCAGCGGTCTCGCATTTAAGATCCCTGGCCGGGTAGGAGACAGCCCTATCATCGGTGCTGGGTTATACGTTGATAATGAAATCGGGGCTGCAGGAGCAACAGGCCGTGGAGAAGAGGTGATAAAGGTAGCAGGAAGTTTTCTGGTAGTGGAACTGATGCGCCAAGGCTATACTCCCCAAGATGCCTGTAAGGAAGCATTGGGACGAACTGTCAGCCGACATGATGGTAATCCCAAATTTCAGATTGCGTACATTGCCTTACGGAAGGATGGAGCAATCGGAGCGGCAGCAATCCGGAAGGGATTTAAATATGCCCTTTCATCGGATAATCAGAACAAATTATACTCAGTGAAAGGCATCATAAATTAAAAGGGAAAATTATGGAAAAGCATAGCATTGTATGTCTTCCTGGTGATGGCATTGGCAAAGTGGTGTTGAAGGAAGCCATCCGTGTACTGGATGCTGCAGGGTTTGAAGCGGATTATGTGGAAGGCGATATTGGCTGGGAATTCTGGCGCACAGAAGGCAATCCACTACCTCAACGTACTTTAGATTTAATTGCGAAACATAAAATCGGTCTTTTCGGTGCTATTACATCCAAACCAAAGGATGAAGCATTTGAAGAGTTGGCGCCAGAACTTCAGGAAAAGGGATTGGTGTATTCCAGCCCTATCGTTGGCCTCCGCCAGTATTTTGGCCTTGATATCTGTCTTCGCCCATGCCGGACATATACAGGGAACCCCCTGAATTTTATCCGAAGAGGTGCCAATGGCACTATCGAAGAGCCGGAGGTGGATGTGGCCATCTTCCGGCAGAACACAGAGGGTTTATACGGCGGTGTGGAATGGAGCAATCCACCATCACAGGTGTATGATGCCCTTATGACACATCCGAAATTTAGCCAAAATTTTGGAGATGCTCCTGTTGAGGAAGTATCCGTTTCTACCCGGATATTTACGAAAAAATACACAGAGCGAATAGTTCGCGCTGCATTTGAGCATGCCAAACAGTATAACTACAAGTCTGTTACGGTGTGTGAAAAACCCAATGTAATCCGGGAAACATCGGGAATGATGTATAAAATGGCGCAACTGATTCAGAAAGCAGATTTTCCCGGCATTGAACTGTGGAATACGAATATTGATGCCCAGATGATGTGGCTTACCAAGAATCCGGAGAATTACGGCGTTATTGTAGCAGGAAACATGTTTGGTGATATTGTGTCTGATGGTTTTGCCGGGCTTATAGGAGGACTTGGATTTGCCTGCAGTGCCCAGTACAACCCTGAAACTGGTATCGGCGTTTTCGAACCAACTCACGGCAGTGCGCCCAAATATGCCGATTATCCGGTGTCAATTGTGAATCCCATTGCCATGGTAGAGTCAGCTTGCATGATGCTGGACTTTGTTGATGAACAGAATATTGCCGGAAATATCCGAAAAGCGATAGCTGAAGTGGTCGTGGAGGGCAAAGTACAGACCTATGACATGGCAAAGATGTCCGGGAAGGCAGATGTGGTTGAAAAAGGTGCTGCATCCACCGCTCAAATGGCAGATGCGATCATTGACAAATTATAGGGAAAAGAATGGATAAATCAATTTCTAGACAAATTGCTGAATATGCAGTTGGATTAAAATTTGAAAACCTGCCGGAGAATGTAATTCATGAGGTGAAACGCTATATGTATGATTCCATAGGCTGTGCCTATGGTGGGTATCATACCAGGGATGTGAATATCATCCGGGACATTTATATGGATATGGGCGGCAAGGGCGAATCCACTGTTCTGGGATTTGGCGACAAGTTACCGGCTGTCAATGCCACGTTGATCAATTCCCTCATGGTCCGGGCGCTGGATTTTAATGATATTTACTGGAAGGAAGATCCCTCTCACCCATCAGATATCATTCCGGCAGCCTGGGCAGTCGGAGAACTGATAAACACCAATATGAAGGATGTTATGGTGGCTATTGTTCTAGCCTATGAATTTGAGCAGCGTCTCTGTTTATTTGCAAAACCAGGTGTCCGCGAACGGAAATGGCACCATGCTACACTCACTCAGTTTGTCTCTCCCATTGTAGCTGGAAAGCTTTTGGGACTGGATGTGAATCAGATGGTAAAGGCTATTGGGATATCCGGTTCTCATAACCATACTATTGGCTGCCCTACAGCAGGGAAACTCACCATGATGAAAAACACTGTAGATCCCATGGCTGTTCAATCCGGTGTCTTCGCCGCATTGATGGCACAGAAAGGCTATTCTGGCACGGAAAAAGTATTTGAAGGTAAGGAAGGCTTTATGGATGCATTCATCGGATGGAATGCCAAGGATGAATCACTGAATCCCACTGATATGGAAGGTCGGGACGGTGTGTCATCCTGGAGCTGGGATGTGGATGCCCTTGTTGGGGGATTAGGTGATAGCTACAAAATAATGGAATGCGGTATGAAGGCATTTCCAACTGAAGCGTTAACACACACTCATTTATCCTGCGTATTGAGTGCCATGATTAATAATGACCTGAATTACACAGATATCCAGGAAGTGAAGGTTACCTGTTTTGCTCAAGCCTATGATATTTTGTTTGATCCTACAAAGTACCGCCCTGAATCTAGAGAAACAGCTGACCATTCACTCCCTTATTGTCTGGCTGTAGCTATGGTAGATAAGAAAATTACTACGGAATCATTTTCCGATGAAAAATTGAATGATCCCAGAATATTTGAAGTTATTGATAAGATCAAAGGTGAGCCCTCACAAGAATTCGAAAAAATGTTTCCAGAAAAACAACCCTCCAGGGTGGTCATCACAACCAATGAGGGGAATGAGTATTCGGAATATCTTGAATATCCAAAGGGCGATCCTCTGGAGCCTATGACCATTGATGATCTGGAGAATAAATTTAATTCCCTTGCAGGTGATAAATTTGACTCAGGTGCAAAAACTCAACTAAAAGAACACATTTTCAACTGTGAAGATATGTCTGCCGGTGAATTTATGGATAACCTGACTGTAAAATAATTTTTTATGACAGCTCCACTCTCAATTTTCAAATGTATTGAATGCAGCAAGGAATATGATATCCGGGACATCCGGTACCGCTGTGACTGTGGCCACCTTCTGGAAGTCATTCATGATCTGAATATTTCTATTCCCAATGCTGGTGATTGGAAGGCATCACTGGATGGGCGTATGGGAGAAACTGCTTTCTTCCGCTATCAGGACATTCTCTTTCCTTCTTTGCCAAAAGAGAGCATTATTTCGCTTCAGGAAGGCGATACTCCCCTGTACGATATATCTCATAGATTCCCTGAATTCGGCAGTTTGAAACTGAAGCACGAAGGTATGAACCCTACCTTAAGTTTCAAAGATCGGGGTATGGTGGCTGGCGTGTCCTGGGCGAATGATCTGGGCTGTAAACATGTTATCTGTGCATCTACAGGTGATACATCGGCAGCCATGGCAGCCTATGCTGGAGCGGTACCCAATATGCAGGGTATTGTGCTGCTTCCCAAGGGAAAAATTTCTCCCGAGCAGCTGGCACAGGCCATTACATATGGTGCCCGTACGGTGGGCATTGAAACCGATTTTGACGGCTGTATGAAACTGGTACAGGAGCTTACTGAAAAACACAGTATTTATCTCTTAAACTCCATGAATTCAGTGCGCATCGAAGGGCAGAAAGCCATCGGCATTGAAACACTGCATCAGATGAATTGGAAGGTGCCGGACTGGTTTGTGATCCCTGTAGGAAATGCCGGAAATATCTCCGCTTTAGGGAAAGGTCTCCGGGAATTATACGAGTTGGGGATTATCGATAAGCTTCCCCGCCTGGCTGGTGTACAGACTCAGGGAGCATCTCCGTTGTATAAAAGTTATAAGAATGGATATGCAGAGCTCATACCTCAAAAGGCAAAACCAACCAAGGCGTCAGCCATCCAGATTGGTGACCCGGTAAGTTATCAGAAGGCTGTAGGGGAACTGCAGCATTTTAATGGTATCGTGGAAGCGGTTTCTGAGACAGAACTTATGGACTGGAAAGCACAAATAGACAAGCTGGGGATTTCCATTTGTCCAAATAGTTCCGTAGCTGTGGCAGGGACAATCAAATTGAGGGATGCTGAAATTATAAAAGTAAATGAAGACGTTGTTGTTATTCTTACTGCACATGGCAGTAAGTTTTCCAATGCATCGGTAGAATATCATGAGGATAGCTCCAATACTTTTGCTAATCAAACCAAAACCATTGATCCCTCTTTACATTCTCTGGAAATGGTGTTAGACTTATGAATTCAGTAAAAGTATTTTCTCCCGCCTCTATTGGTAATATCGGCCCAGGTTTTGATGTTTTGGGTTTGGCGATCGATGGATTAGGAGACACAGTTGAAGCCCGCGAGATTTCTGGAAATGAAGTAGTTATAGAAAATATTTTTAATGCGGATCATGATATATCAAATGATCCTGGCAAAAACACAGCCGGGATTGCTGCAAAAGAAATACTTCGTGCTTTGGGTATAAAAAACGGAGTAGGACTGACCCTCACAAAAGGAATGCCCTCTGGTTCCGGATTAGGAAGCAGTGCTGCTTCTGCAGCAGCAGGTGCATATGCAGTAAATGAATTATTTAATGGTGGTTTATCGGAAGATGAACTCATACTGGCAGCAATGAAGGGAGAAGCCTACGTAAGCGGAGGATACTTTGCTGATAATGTTGCTCCCTCTATTTTGGGAGGTGCAACTCTCACCCAATCTATTGATCCTTTAAAAGTATCAAAATTGGGTACAATTGATGAACTCATTTTGGTGCTGATAATTCCAAACATTCAAATTCTTACCAAAGACTCCAGAGATGTAATACCGAATAAAATCGACAAAAGAAACTTTATTACCAATATGGCCAACACTGCCAGTATAACAGCCGCTTTCTGTAAAAATGATTATGCTTTATTAAAAGACAATTTAATTGATGTGATTATTGAACCTGCCCGTACAAAGCTCATCCCGGGGTTGGCAGATATTAAATCAGCAGCGGTAAAAGCTGGTGCAGATGGATGTACCATATCTGGATCTGGTCCTGCGATTTTTGCAATTTCCAACTCACAACAAAAAGCAAAAAAGATTAAATATGAGATGGAAAAAGAATTTAATAATCACGGAATGGAATGTTCAGGATTTATTACTACACCTTCCAAGCTTGGTTCAAGAAAAGTGATAATGGAATAATATTCAATGCCTTTTTTTGAATTAATCACTGAAAAATTCGTACACAAGGGCAAAGAGCCTGCCAGGAATTATCGTACCCGTATTGGGAAGTTTCAGGGCTGGATTTCGATTTTCATTAACAGTTTTCTTTTTTTTGTCAAACTTATCATTGGCTTTCTTGTAGGGTCTGTTAGTGTACTGGCGGATGCCGTCCATACATTATCTGATGTATTATCCTCCGGTGTGGTCATCTGGGGTTTTCATGAGTCGGAAAAACCGGCCGATGAAGAACACCCGTATGGTCATGGACGTGCGGAATATATTGCCACCCTAATCATTGCCGTTCTTTTGTGTGTTGTGGGAATTGAATTTATTGAATCTGCTGTAAGCAGGATTATATCCCCTAGTGCCATATACCCGGAATGGTGGATGATTGCAGTAATTGGTGGAACGATTCTATTAAAAGAAGTTACCGCCAGGTATGCAGAATTCCTATCTGCCAGGATTGCTTCAGGAACTCTTCATGCTGACGCTTGGCATCACCGGGCTGATGCTATTTCATCCTTCATGGTTATCGTGGCAATGATCGCAGGCAGGTTTGGATATCATCAAGCAGACGGCTGGGTAGGACTTGGAGTAGCTTTATTTATTATCTGGACAGGCATCCAAATTTCCAAAAGCGCTATTGATGATTTAATCGGGAAACCACCAAGCTATGAAGAAGTGGAGGATATCAGAAATATCGTTCAAAAAATTGATGGAATTCTGGGGGTTCATGATATTTCTATCCATCGGTATGGACGGGACAGGTTTGTCAGTATTCATATTGAAATAAATGCCACAGAAACCCAAGGGAGGGCGCACGATATTGCTGAGGAAGTAGAAACAGCATTGAGCCAAGCCTACAATGTGGAACCGACCGTACATATTGATCCTGTCCAACCAGAGAACCCCATGGTGCAAAAAGTAGGTTCCTTTTTAGATGTAACTTGGAGCCAGGATGAACGGATCACCGATTGGCACGATCTGCGGGTCATTGAAACGGAGAGGCATAATGTAATTCTGTTTGGAGTGAATACCTCTGCCGGTCTTAATCAGAGTGGTACGATTTCCTGTTGTCGGGAAATTGAGGACTCAATAGCAAATGAATTCCCGAATTATGAGGTAGAAATTAAGATTTCTCCATTATACAGGTTCTGAGTTCTTCCTTAATTCTATCCCAATTTTAATATTACAGAAAAAATAAATGTAGTTGTATCCAGGTCAGAAATAATCCCAAGAGGAGTCCGGCGAAAACCTGCGATACGTTATGAGCTTTTAAGATGACACGGGACCATCCCACCAGAATCATCACCCCCCCGCTCATCAAAATTGGGAAATGAGCACCGTGAACCCATAGAGCAACGATGGGGACTGCAACCCCGGCGGCATGAATGGATATTTTCCAGTATCTGGTAATGACCATAATTATGACTGTGTTGATCATATAACAGAACATAAGTCCTTGTGTAAGATTTCCTGCATTCAGAAAACTCAACACAAGGAATCCTGCTCCGGAATAAAGTATACCAAGGAACAAAGGCATGAACCGCTGTTCCTTGCGGGAGGCATCCAAATCCGATATTCTCCCAGTTTTTTTCAGGATAAGTACAGTTAATACAGGAATCAAGTTGGAAAAAAGAAAACAGGAAAAGAAGATTGCATTAGCATTCTCAGGAATATGTGGGTGATCAAAAATGAGAATTCCAAAAGCGCCCAGTGATATTATCATTGGGTTGAAAATGATGGAGGTAAAAAGGGCCAGTTTTTCTCTTTGAAATCGCAAACTCTTGTAAATACGAAAAGTCATAGATTAGTGAGTCTCAGAAGTTATTAGAAAGTGGGGCTGTATTCGCCAAACACTGTGCGGAAAGTGTCGGCTATTTCACCCATGGTACAATCGTTTTTTACACATTTGATGATCAGGGGAAGGAGGTTATCATTTCCTCTGGCACCAGTTTCCAATTTGTCCAGATGATTCTTGACTTGATTATTGTCCCTTCCTTGCTTGAACTTTTTCACTGCTTTAATCTGTTCTTTGACAGCATCCGTATCAATTGATTGTAAATCAAGTTCCTTTGGGGCGTCTTCCTGAAAACGATTGACCCCTACAACAACGTGTTTTTTGGAATCCACTTTTTGTTGGTAATCATAAGCACTCCGGGCTATTTGGTTTTGAATCCAGCCCGCTTCAATAGCTTTGACAGCACCCCCCAGGTTATCAATTTCCTGAATCAATTGCCGTGCTTCTGATTCCAGTTTATCAGTCAATTCTTCTATGACATAGCTTCCTGCCAGGGGATCAGGATGATTGGTCATTCCCGATTCGTAGGCGATAATCTGCTGGGTACGGAGCGCCAAGCGGACATTCTCATCAGTAGGCAATGATAGAGCTTCATCCTTGCTGTTTGTGTGAAGGGACTGGGTTCCTCCCAGCACAGCAGACATTGCCTGAATGGTAGTGCGAACCACATTGTTTTCTATCTGCTTGGCTGCCAAGGTAGAGCCTCCTGTTTGAACGTGGAACCTGCAGTGTAACGCTTTTTCATTGGTAACACCAAATCGTTCTTTCATAATTGTTGCCCATAGCCTTCTGGCTGCCCGGAACTTGGCAATCTCCGTGAGAAAATCGTTGTGGGCATTGAAAAAAAATGACAGTCGCTTTCCAAATTTATTACAGTCAAGGCCTCTGTCAACCGCTGTTTGAACATAGGCAATGCCGTCTGCGATGGTGAAGGCAAGTTCTTGGGCGGCGGTACTTCCAGCCTCCCGGATATGATAACCGGAGATGGAAATAGTATTCCAGTTAGGGATATGATTGGAGCAAAATTCAAAAACATCTGTCACCAGCCGCATTGAATGTTCCGGTGGATATATGTAGGTCCCCCGGGCGATGAATTCTTTAAGAATGTCATTCTGGATTGTACCTCGTAGTTTTGAAGCAGGAAAGCCTCTTTCTTCAGCGGTAACAATATATAATGCCAGCAGGGTCGCTGCAGTGGCATTTATAGTCATGGAGACGGACACTTTGTCCAGCGGGATATTATCGAAGAGCAGTCCAATCTCTCTTCGGGAAGTGACTGGCACTCCAACTTTTCCTACCTCGCCTTCTGCCATGGAATTATCGGAATCATATCCGATTTGAGTGGGAAGGTCAAAAGCTACGGAGAGTCCGGTCACACCATGATCCAGAAGATATTGAAAGCGTTTGTTTGATTCCTCTGCTGTTGTGAATCCGGCGTATTGACGCATGGTCCAGAGTTTCTTCCGGTACATTTCGGAGTAGAGTCCTCTGGTAAAAGGATATTTTCCTGGGGCCTCTTTTTTCATGGGGTGGTCAGGACATTCCCCGGTCTTTTTTAATGGTTTGATAAGCATCGTTCACAGCTTTGAATTTTTCTTCAGCCAAGTCCTGTAGATCCTCTCCTAGATGTGTTACTTTGTCTGGATGGTATTTTGAGGCCATTTTGCGATATGCTTTTTTAATTTCTCCATCGGTGGCGGAAGGACTGACTTCCAATATTTTATAGTCAGAGTGTGTGTCCCGAACAAACATAGACTGAATAGAAATAAAATCATTTTCATTTATGTTCAAATATCCTGCAATCGTGTGGATGACTTTGATCTCATCAGGGTGAATATGTCCGTCTGCCTGGGAAAGACCAAAAAGGATGTGTACCAGTTCCAAGCGACTTGGGTGGTCCATTGATCGCTGAATCTGTCGGCAGACATCCCGAAGTGGATAATCCTGTTTCAGGATATCTTTTAACAGGATCATGAAATCTTTTACGTCATTTGTTCCGAACTGCTTCTGGAGAAATTGTTTAACGTAATCTAATTCGGATTTCAGCAGTTGTTTATCGGCTTTCATTACTGCACCCAAAAGGACCAGAAAAGAAACGATAAAATCGCCAGGTTTCGTCCGTGGATAGGGTCTTGAACTTGCGGTGCTAAAGCTCCCAAAAGATGATCCGCCCTTCTGGTCAGACATCGAGGCCATAGCATACCCGATAACAGCCCCAATTGGGCCTCCCATGACCCATCCAAGCCCACCCCACAATATGCGTTTGCCCATACTCATGGCATTGTTATTGGTTTTTTTGTTGTTCCTAGTTTAAAATTTATTTTCATGAGCAAATAAATGGAGTTTAAATTTAATTTCATCTTTTCTCGAGGATGTTTTTACCTTTCAAACCGTTCAGAATACAGAATATTATCTAAATAAAACACAGAAAACTAAGCAGGATTCTCATGGTGAAAAAGCTATATTCCGCCATGGAAATAGACCTCAAAACGCGTGTTGCGTTATGGTATCGACGGAGATTACGTCGGGGACAATCCTCCGGGAAGGCAGTGAAATTATCCTCATCCAAAGACAGATTACGATCGGTCTTGTTCTTTCTTCCTGACAAAATTGAGCATATTAGAATTGTGGAATATTTCATAAAATCCATCAGTCATTCTGAATTAAATGGAACTGAAATCCGATTTTTATGTTCACAGAAAGCAGGCACACGTTATCTGAAACTGATAAATACAGGAATCCAAATGTACAATGAAGAAGGACTTGATCAATGGGGGCTTCCCCAATTCCCGTTGGAGAATCGAATTTGCAAATTAAATGCAGAAGGGATTGCGGACCTTGATCCGGAATTTAATCCGGTTCACGCCTGTCTTGCTCGAGCTTCCAATGCCTCAATCAGGATTGGCTTTGATTCACGATTATCGGATCATTATTACAATGTAACCTTAGAATTGAGGGAGGCTGCTTTTCTGGAAAAAAGTTACCTTAAAATGGAACAATTATTGGGATTAGCATGAAATACTATATTTACGAAAATAAATGCGCAGAGGATTTTGAACCACTGTCTCTTACGCGACCAGCTTTTGATCTTCGGTGTGGTCCGTTCACATTCTTGGAACGGCTCTTTAAATTGATTCCCGATTCAGCAGAGGTCTCCTTAATTGTGCGAGAGAATCTGGTGAACCTGGCCAGGGAAATGTACCCTGATTTGAAAGTTAATCCTGGTGATATTGAACAGGGGATATGGTTATTGGGAAATGTTTTCTGGAGGGAAGATGACTTAAAGCAGATTACGAAGACTTCAAGTGAAATATTTCAAAGTGAGGATATGCAGATTGGTGCGAATTTATCTCAACAGGAGGGAAGTGACTGGATGAATGCGGGAGGACCTGTATCAGCGGATTTACAATTAGATCTTCCCACCACGAAATTGGATAGTCTTCCTGTGAATTATTTATGGGAAATTCTGCAGAAAATCCCCTGGACAATGGAAGAGGACACCCGGCATTTTCCAAAGAGGAATGAAATTGTTAACAGTGACCAGAACCTGCAGGTCATCAATCCCAGTAATATCTGGATTGGAGAACCCGACAAAGTCAAGCCAGCAGTTGTAATTGATGCTTCAAAGGGTTCTGTGATCATAGAAAAAAATGTGGATATTGGTCCGTTTTCATATCTGAAAGGTCCTCTTTTTATTGGAGAAGGGACAATTATCTCCCCCCATTCTCAAATAAAAGAAAGCGTTTTAGGGCCTGTCTGCCGGGTGGGAGGTGAAGTAGCAGGAACAATAATTCAAGGATGGTCTAATAAGGTACATGATGGATATCTTGGGGATGCATTCCTTGGGGAATGGGTCAACCTGGGTGCAGGAACAAATAACAGTAATCTGAAAAATAATTATACTTCTGTTAAGGTTACAGTGAATGGTAAGATCATCGATACGGGAAGTCTTTTCATCGGGTCTTTTATAGGTGATCATTCCAAAACAGCTATTGGGACACAACTGAATACGGGTACTTCAATTGGAACTGGATGCAACATTGTCTCCAAAGGATTTCCACCAAGATTTATTCAACCATTTACATGGCTTATGAATGGGAAACATGTATCCACTAAAATAGAAACGTTTATTAAAACGGGGGAGACGGTTAAATCAAGGCGGGGGCTGTCTTTTTCAGCGGCAGAAAGAGAATTATTCAATTCTCTGTTTGTTCAGAAAAAAAATAAAGGGGTATGAAAACTTTTTATAACAAAGTGTTGACCAAGTGGATGTCGCCTGTTATATTGTCGCCCGATTTTAGCAGAGGTTATAAATGTTAGAAGGCATTATTTGTCCAGTTTGTGAAACAACCCTTGAGGAATTAGATCTCCGAAAGTCCTTAATTTGTATCAGTTGCAAAACAGATTTGCGCGATAGAAAATTTTTGGATTTTTTGGAATATTTGATGGCAAATGGTATTGTAGAAAATCTTGATTTCTTTGATGTGGAAGTGTACAGCGAAGATATTGAACGACTTGCGCCGGAGGATGAAGAGGAAATAGATCCAGCCGAATTTGAAAAGAAGAAGGAGACTTTCAGCCTCTATGAAAATGAAATGGTAAGGCAGCAAAGTGAGGATGAAGAGAAATATAAAGAACCTTCATACGAAGAGTTTAAGGGTCTTGATGAAGACTGGGAAGATTTTAACCAGGACGGATTTAAAGGATATTAATTTTAGGAAAGTAGGATTATTATGGAGAAAAAACCAAATACCCAACAGATAAATATTGAACTAGATGAAAGCATAAGCGGAGGAGAATACTCCAACTTTGTAGTTGTGACCCATTCCCCAGCAGAATTTGTCATGGATTTTACACGTCTTCTTCCTGGAGTGCCGAAAGCAAAAATTCATTCCAGAATTGTAATGGCGCCTCCTCATGCAAAGGCATTTCTTAGAGCTCTTGGTGAAAATATCAAGAAATTTGAGAGCAAACATGGTGAAATTAAAACACCGGGGCAGGATCGTTTTTCCGGGTTTGGAGTCAAGCCGCCGAAAGGATCACTCCCTAACTGATATTTGATTTTTTTTCGGGAAACCTGAATCTCCGATTTTCAGGTTTCATACCACACCCAATCTCTGCCTTTCTTTAGTTCTTTCATTTTTATTATCACCCAGCAACTTAATATCATCCAGGCAGATCCATATCCGAACAGAGCACCAAAGAATACATCTGCTGGATAGTGAACTCCCACATAAACGCGACTAAAAGCAATAATGAACGCAAGTGCAGTCACTTTCCACTTCCAATTGGGGTAGAAGTAACCAAGGATTACCGAAAGCCCAAACGCATTGGCTGCGTGGTTTGACACAAAACTGAATTGTCCCCCACGTGGAACCAGGAGGTTGATCATTTCCGGCATTGCATGGGAAGGTCTTATTCTTCCTATAAAAGGTTTGATAATTTGAGCGGCGAAAGCATCGATAAAAATAATAGTTATTATGAGGATGACCAGTGTAATCCGTCCCCGCTTTTTCCCCCGAAAAGGAAGCCAGTATACGAGCACAAGAAACGGAATAATCCAATTGTTTTGATTTGTAATCAAAGGCATAAACCAATCAAATACCGGATTGGAAATTGATCCATTAAAAAAATGAAACAGTGTGTGGTCTAATTGAATGAATTGATGAAACATATTGGAAGTTTACTTTGGATAGGTAGTTTTATTCAAGCAACAAACCTGCAAACAAACCCAGTGGTTTGTTAAAGAGAATGCAGAAAATTTATTTATAGATTACCTTGATGGTGTAGCAGGCGTTACTTTCAGCTTCAATAAATTAAATGCCGGGTTGTCTAAGGTTAAGGATGTCTCAGTTAACATATCCACATTGAACATCACACCGCCGAATGCATCCTGCAATAGGCAGGAACTCATCAAATCACTCCAGCCTGCGTTATCCCAGGTAATGGTGATAACGTTATCTTCCGGATATGCTAATGCAATATCATAAACATGTTCTACCCCTGCATCTTCATAAAGTCCAGCAAGTATCTGAGTGAAGTATCTGTCTCCATCCCAACCAAGGACGGCATCAAAAGCAGGGGGTGGCGGTGCAGGAGGAGCATATTCATCACCTTCTACCCAGGTATGAATTGACACCCACGTGCATTCATTTTGTTCACAATAAAATAAATTAGGGGGTTCTGGGGTTGTACAGCTTGGACACTCACCGAACTCACCGCTGTCAAATGGCCCGCTTAAGCAAGAGGTTCTGTCTGTGTACTCTGGTAGAGGATTGCCTTGGGAGTCCAAGCAATGACTAGCATCAAAACCATCAGTTGATAATGGAGAAAAACCGAATGTTAAGTCATATTCATTTCCCCCACCTGACGCATTAACAGAGGCTGTGAAATAGATTCCTAATACAACTTGTTCACTGTGGCTATCGGATAAGTCGTTTGCATCAGTTACTGTGAGACTGACATTATAAATACCTTCAGAACTGTATGTATGAACAGGATCCTGCTGTGTGCTTGATTCTCCATCCCCAAAATTCCATCCCCAGTTTTCTATTGGAGCATCATCTCCCTCCGGGTCTGTTCCCACAGAGCTTAAATCTACAAATGTGACAGTTAAACTATCAGTGGAATATGCAAAACTAACGGATGGCCCAGTTTGTAGATTTTCTACCGTGATAACAGAATCAGAATAAGTATCAGTTGAATCATTCGTATCAGTCACTGTAAGACTCACAACAAATGTATCTGCTTCGGCATATGTATGTGTTGGATTCTGTTGTGTGCTTGATTCTTCATCCCCAAAATCCCATACCCGGCTAATGATGTCACCATCTCCAGGATCAGAGTTGTCAGTGAACTGTATTGTTAAATATGAACCAGAATGCGTGAAACTAGCGGTGGGGCCAACTAATACAGATATCACCGTTACATCCTGTGCAGAAATATTAGGTAACCCATTGGCATCAGTAACAATAAGGGATACGCTGTATGTTCCTGCATCAGCGTATGCGTGAACTGGATGTTGATCAACCCATACATTTGAATCATTACAGTTAGTTTCTTCAACTTCATACTCAGCATTAACTGTTGCTGTACAGTTATCCCCAAAATCCCAGCTCCAACTGGTAATGGTTGTGTCTCCCTCTGTTGACTCATCTGTAAACGATACTTCTAATAAGTCTGTTGCCCAGCTAAAGTTAGCTGAAGGAGGATCCTCAGAAGGATATACAGAAATGTTAGTTGCATCTCCACCAGCTGATAAACCATAACTATCAATAACTGTCAAACTGACGGGATAAATCCCTGGAGCAGGGTATATATAAGTTGAATTTTGTAAATTGCTTGTATCTGCGGCGGTTGCTGGATCTCCAAAATCCCAGTGGTAGCTGATTATTTCCCCATCTGATGTAGTAAATGCTGTAAAAGTTACCTCCAGGATATTTATTTCTTCAGAGAAGTATACCGTTGGTAGCTCTGGGTTATTCACTTTAACACTGTCTTTTTCAAATGTATAAGAAAACCCAAATTCGTCCGTTACGGAAAGGCTGACCGTAAAATAATGATGTAGAACATAGCCAGTGTCAGATGGTTCAGGTGTATATATGTGAACAGGATTCTGTTCGGTGCTTGTGCTGTCATCTCCAAAGTCCCAATTCCAGTTGGTTATTTCTCCATCACCATCATCATCGGTTAAATCTGTAAATGTAACTTCTAATGAATCAACAGCAAAAACAGCAGATTGGCTATATGAAAAATCCACTATTGGGCTCACTGCAGTATCAGGTATTGCAATTTCTTTTGTGATTGCATCTGATAAATCATTTTCGTCAGTTACTGCTAAACTGACGGCGTAAGTGTCTATTTCAGAGTATGTATGAAGCGGATGTTCTTCAGTACTGGTGGTACCGTCACCAAAATCCCATGCCCAGCTGACTATATTTCCATCTCCTTCTTTAGAGAAATCCATGAATTGTACTTTTTTGAAATTTATCTGGTTAATGAAATCCGCATTTGGTCCTTCTGTTTTTTTATCGCAGGATAAAACCAGGAAAGAAAATGCAATAAAAATGATTAGAGCAATTGATTGTCCTATGGATTTTACCTGATCTTTCATTATGCTATTGCGGAACGATTAATTAGAACATTGCCTGTAACCGGAACATGATAGCCCTCCCCAGTTTAGGACCTCCGATTATCTCTGTATGGTGATGATCAAGCATGTTATTGATAGTGAGATTCCCGGAAAGGTATTCATTGAATTTATAACCCACATGAAGATCAAAAATGGTATAAGCACTTATATTTCCATAGTAAATGCCGGAAGACCATTTAAAGGAATTCACATAACGCCCATTGAGGGAAAGTGAAAAAGGCCATTTTTTCGGTGCATATTGGAGTTTAAATCCTCCTTTATGAGTTGGTGCATTTATGGGATCAATTGCTTTGGTTATTGGGTTGAGAAACTCTGTCATTCCAAGGTGAGAGTAGGTAAGATCAAGCGAAAGTTCCCGGCTGATGAAATAGGTGACACTGGCGTCCAGCCCCCAGAC